>VISH01000001.1:1200000-1500000 GCA_007827375.1 Alteromonadaceae bacterium 2753L.S.0a.02 | reverse complement strand
CAAACAACCCGGCAGCAAACAGGCACTTGCAACCATTAGCAGCCTGGATGCGGTGCAATCGCCCAGTGCCAACGCGGCCACATTAAAAGTGGGTGGCCTTGCAGCGAAAGTTCAAGGGGCGCGTATCGAAGTGGCCACCGGTGAATTAATCGATACCCGTGGCTCCACCGCAGTACTGCGCAGTGGTGGTGCCGAAGGTGACGGTCGCGTGGCAGCACTGGAAAGCGGTATTACCGGTAATCGTGAAGTGCGCGGCAAGGTTTCCGCGACCCTCAACCGTAAAGTGAAAATTCAGGGCGGTCTGAGTCGCGATCAGGTGAAGCGGGTTATCGATGCACATATGGATGAAGTGGTTTACTGCTACGAAAAAACCCTGCTAAACACCCCAGATCTGGCCGGTAAAGCGGTTTTCGAATGGAAGGTTCTCATGTCTGGGCGCGTCGGCGAAGTGAATATTAAATCGTCTAACCTGCGTTCCAATCAAATCCACAGTTGCATTAGCAACGCGATAAAAAGCTGGCAATTTCCTCAACCGAGCGGCACGGCTGTATTCGTTTCTTTCCCCTTTATTTTCGACTCGGTTGAGTTCTAAGGAGCTGAAAAGTGCCATTTTTTAAAGCCCTGCGCTCTATTTGCCCCGCTCTCTGCATTGTTATAGGCCTGACGCCTGCGATAGCTCAGGCCGCAGAAAAAAAAGACCAGGAAATTTCCATTATTCAGGAACGCCTGTTCGATAAAAAACGCGAAATCGGTTTTGCGATAGGTTATATACCCGACGATAATTTTTACCATACCTACCCACTCACGCTTAACTACGTCAACCATTTTAATCAGCGCTATGCCTGGGAAGTGATTCGCGTAAGTTACATGATCAATAAAGACCGCGACATAAAGCGTGACCTGGAAAAAAACTTTGGTGTTACACCGTCTACCTTCGACGAATTCACCAGCCATATTGAAAGCAGCTTTATTATCAAACCCACCTACGGCAAAGACTCGGTATTCAACAAACATATTATTAATCACGAAGGTTATATGAGCCTGGGCCTTGGCGTTGCCACCTTCGAAAAGCAGGTGAGCTACGGCAACCCCCAGCAGGATTCCGCGCTTACCGCCAGCATTGGTATCGGCCGCAAATATTTCGTTGGCAAGGCCTTTAACATCAGCCTCGATCTAAAAGAAATGCTGGTTTTTAAAGAAAATAAAACCGAGAACTTTCTGTATTTGGGTGTGGGCTTTAATTACCGCTTTGATTTGTTCGGTTCCATGAAGCCCAAGCGCAACCAGGATAATTCGATTTATCAATATCTTGACTAGCCATGAACCGCACTCGACTTTTTAAAACTCTTTCATTTGTTGCGTTGCTTATGAGCGGCGCGCTCTGTATCGCCCAGGAACCACAAGCCACCGACGACCCTGAGAGCGAACTTACGCTGGATGAACAGGAACAACAGGCAGAACAGAAAAAACAGCTGTTTCGCATCGGCTACGAATTTTTCAACGATCGCAAATACCAGCGCGCCGCGACTGGCTTTTACGATTACATGGCCATCGCCGAATCCGGCGACGAAAATTATGAGTGGGCGCAGTTTTTTTACGCGATATCACTGGAAAAGCTCGGATATTCCCACGCCGCTGTCGATACCTTCGCGCGTTTAGCCACACGCAAGCCGAATACCAAAATCGTGGTTTATATTCTTAGCTATTTCGATACCATCTCGCGCTCGCAACCCTTCGATCAGGAATTGGTGATCGCCAATGCCCTCAATGGCGCAAATTACGATTTTATTGACGACGATCTTGCAGCCATGGTGCACTATCATCAGGGCGTTTACGATGCGCAATTTGGGCTCGAAGCCTGGGCCAAGGGACATTTCGAAAAAATACCGGAAACCTCCAACTACTTTGCTTACTACCAATACCATCTCGCGATAGCCGCCATTGAAGCGGGCGAAATTAGCGCTGCACTGGCACCGCTCGACCGCATTCTGCAGCTGCCGCAAACCGATGCCAAACTGCAAGACCTCACCCTGTGGACCAGCGCGCGATTGCTGTTCGAACTGGGTGAACACGCTAAGGCCATCGCACGTTACAAAGCCATTAAAACTCCTGTTACCGAACAGGCCTCTTTTTTACTGGAGCGCGCCTGGAACCAGTACAAACTGCAAAATTACCGTCGTGCCATGGGCTTGCTTTACGCCTATCAGGCGCCGGATTTCAGTCGCTTTTTTACGCCGGAAATGTTTATTCTCAAGGCGTTGATTTATAAAAGTTTATGCCATTACGAATCCACGCTGGCCACCGTCGACGCCTTCTACCAACGCTACCAACAGGCACTGGATGCCGTATACGATCGCAAACGCGCCGCCGACCCTGAATCGCAACAACTCCTGTTATTGGTATTAAACAACGAAGCCATCAACCGCCAGTGGCAATTTATACGTTTGTTGGAAACCGAAAAATCAGAGCTTAGCCGCTTCGAGCACCCGGCAATACAAACCCACCTCACCAGCATCTACGATTTAAAAATCTCCCAGGCAGCGCGCCACTTGCGCACGCAGGTTGATAAGGAATACGAACGCCTCGCGAATTTACTGCTGGAATACGAAGAAAATATTAATCTGGTGCGCTACGAAGCCGGCGTGGACCGCTACCAAACCACGGGCGATTTCCGCTATCAGAAATCCGACCACACTGAAGCGGATGCCAGCGCAGACCCCAGCAAAGTGATTTACCCCTTTCAGGGGGAATTCTGGAACGACGAGTTCGACGATTATAAAGTTCACCTCGCCGATGAATGTGCCCAGGAAGACAACTGGGAGGTGTTTTTCGAATGAGTTTTCGATGGCCTTTACGCCCCCACCAAAAACCACTTGCAACACTGGCGCTGCTCGCGCCACTTTGCCTGTGCTCCTGTGCCACACTCAATGCGGTCAAGCCCTGGCATCACAACAAGCCGCCATCTGAACAGGCCGCGGAACAGTTTCCGGAACAGGCAGTAAGTCTTGAAGACAACACCGAAGCCGGCAAATACGGTTTTCAAACCGAAGATAAAACCGTGGAAGAAGAAATTCTGATTCGGCGCTTTAATCTCGATAAGGACAACCTCGACCACGCCATTAACAACACCAAAGAACTTATCGCGCAATCTTACGGCCGACCCTTTTTGCCGGAACTCTATATTCGCCTTGCCGAACTCTACGCCGAAAAATCACGCTCGGTATTTTTTCTACGACGTTTGGAAATGGGTGAGCGCGGCAAAACCCATGGCGTAAGCAGCGTTGAAGCCACCGGTCTCAAAGAAAAAGCCATCGAAACCTACATGCAGATTGTCAGTCATTTTCCAGACTATAACGAACTCGACCGTGTGCATTTTTACCTGGCCCATGAATTACGGGAACTCGGTAAATATGAAGAGATGGTAACGGAGTACCAAACCCTGCTCGATAATTTTCCAAACAGCCAGTTTATTCCCGAATCATTGCTACTGCTCGGTGACTACGCCTTCGAGCAGCAAAATATCGATGAAGCCCTGGGTTACTATCACCGCGTACTCAATTACCCGAAAAGTTCAGCCATTATCATTGCGCGCTATAAACTCGCCTGGGTGCACGTTAACAAACGCAACTTTAAGGAAGCACTGCATTTATTCGAGCAATCGGTCACCCAGAGTAATGCCTCCACCCTGGATGTAGACACCTATAACCGGGTGGATATTCGCCTCGAAGCGCTGGCCGATATGGCCTACAGCTACAGCCAGGTTTACCCCGATACCAAACCCGGAGAAGCATCACGTTATTTTCAGCGCTTCGCCTGGTCGCGCCAGTCTTACACCCTGGTTATGGAAAAACTCGCCAAGCGTTACATCATTAAACACCAGTGGGACAACGCCGCCCATATTTATCGCGAGCTGGCAGAAATCCAGTTCGATGGCGAAAAATTGCTGGAATATACCGAGAATTTATTCCAGTGCGTGCTGGAATCCAAAAATTTCAACCATGCCGATCACGATGTAGCGCTTATTGTTAAAGCGCTGGAGCAAATTCGCTATTCCGCCCATATTGATGAAGAAACCAAACAAAAAACTCTGAGCGACTACGAGGTATACGCCCGCGATATCGCAACCCGTTTGCACGAAAAAGCGAAACGCTCGAACGAACACGGCGACTTCGAAATTGCCATAGCGGCCTATGAAGATTTTCTCGATTTCTTCGATGAAAGCCCCAACCTGGCTCAAATGCAATACAACTACGCTGAAGCGCTCTACGCCGCCGGGGATTTCACCAAAGCGGGCAAATACTATGAATTAATTGCCAATAACACCGCCGACCCGAAACAAAAGCACGACCCACTTTACAGCGCCGCAGTGAGCTACTATACCGCGCTGGATGATCGCGACACATTGAATTATTTTGAAATTGCCTACGCGCAAGATGGCCTGCGCGACGTGGGGCAAGCCTACGTATCGCTCTTCCCGAATTCTGCAAAAGTGGAAGACCTGCTGTTTAATATCGCTCGGGTGCGCTATGACGAGGGTGATTTTAGCGGCGCCGTTACCGAATTTACGGCCTATGTAAACCGCTTCCCCCACAGCAAAAATACCAAAGCCGCGGTGGAATTGATGATGGATGCGCTGCACCTCACCGAAGATTATCAGGGCTTGGTGGATTTACAGCAGCAACTGGCCAAAGTGCCACAACTTGATGGCAGCGTAAAACAAGACCTCGCCAAAATCAGTAAGGCGGCGCAAGCCAAAATTGTGCAGGAAATGGTAGTCGATTCCATTAACGATTGGGATTCCGGCAAGGAAAAATTACTCAGCTTCGCGGAAACCACCGAAACCGCCGGCATGGACAGCCAGGCACTCAACGCGTTGTTTGTTTCCAGCGAAGAGCACGGTGATATCGAAACCATGCACGTCGCTGGGCAGGCCATTGTGAAGCGCTTTCCACAATCGGGCGACGCCGAAAACGCACTTAAGGCCTTAATTGATTTATCGCTCAGTACCGCACAGTTCCGCGCCCTCGCCGACTATCTGGAGCAGTACGCGCAGCAGTTTCCAAAAAACATTAACGCTAAACATTTTTTACACCAGGCCGCGCAATTGCGCAGCAACCTCTACCAACCGGAACTCGCCATAAAAGATTACGAGCAACTGCTCACGCGCTTTAACCCCGACGATGAACAGCGTAAAGAAGCGGCTTTGGCCCTGGTCACACTGCAGCGCGATAAGCATCAATATGCGCAAGCGCTGAATACCGCACAGCGCAATAAAGCTGCGCTGGGCTCGGGCATAAGCAACGCCTTATCGGCAGAGTTCGCTTTAAAAGCGCGCAACCTCGGCGCAAGTCAGGGTTATTTTAAAAAAGCGCGTTCGCAATTTAATGCCAAACGCCTCGCCCCGGTGTACGGCGAAAACCTCGGCGAAGTGTCTTACAGTTTTGCCATGATGAGCTTCGACCGCTATATGAATCTGCAAATGGCGGGCAGCATCGATAACGCCATTGTAGAAAATAAAACCGCACTCTACGAACAATTACAGAAAGCGCTGTTAGATACCCTCGATTTTAAATCACCGCGTTGGTCCATATACGCCTGTCATCGTTTGTACGATATTAATTCCGAATATGCGCACTTTTTGGAAGGTGCGCCGGTACCCGGCGATCTTTCCGCCGATGAAGTACAGCAATACCGCGCCTTAATTGCCGAGAAGGCTATCGAGTACAAAAACGAGGCCTATCAGTATCAGCAAACCGCCAAACAGCTTACCCAAAAAATAAAACCCTTCGATCGCCAGCTCGCCAACTATGAGCAGTCCGGCACCTCGGCACCACATCCGGAACGCAGTTTAATAACACCCTCCGCGCAACAGCAAATCAGCCTGGAAACTTTAAAAACTCCACAGTTTCGCAGCTTGTACGACGAAATCTATAAAAACCCCAGCGATACCCAACTGCAACTCCGGCTTGCGCAACTGTATCGCCAGCAGGGTGACATCAGCCAGGCCTCGGTGGTTATTAAAAATATCCTGAGCGGCGACTTTAAATTAAGCCGCGCCGAAAAATCGCAGGCCTACGCCATGCTGGGTTCCAATGATATTTATTTTGGCGAAGACCGCACCGCGCGCGAATCGCTGCAAAAAGCTCTGGATATCGATAAAAGCAATTATTCCGCGAGTGTCAATCTCGCCGGTCTATTTTGGCACTACGGTTACGCCGACTACGCCAACGGAGTTTACAGCAGCCGTATCGGCTTAAAAGATGCCAACGCCCAAATGCTGATTCACGCTCGTGCGGAGGGTTTCTTCAATGGTGCCAATTAATTTCCGGTGCGGTACTACACTTCCCACTCAACGTCTTATCACACCCCTGATTTTAGCGGCATTGCTCACACAAACGGGTTGCGGTGGCGAACCCAAACGCGACAGAAGCGAAGTGGAGCCAGAGCCCGTACAAAGTCACTGGCAAAAAACCGCGATTACGCGAGTAAGCGACGGCGGCTTATTAAGCACCCATGTTGCCGCCGTGCCGGATCAATTGCAGGAAGGTCTTATTCATTTTGTGTATCTGTTAGATGCACACGAAGCCACTGAAGAAGAACCCAACCCGCCCATCGAATACACGCTTAAACATTTAGTGTGGGATAGCAATGCCAATGCGGGCGAGCAAGAATTACAAAGCAACGATATCGTCACTCTCGACAATACCCTGAAATTTGATTTAACCATCGATGCCAATAACAACCTCTATGTAGCCTATCGCGGCGGCAACAACGCCCACTGCAATACCCAGCAGTCCGATACCATGCTGGCAACGCTGCCAAACGGCGCCGCGCAATGGAGCGAATATCTTGGAGCCATGGGATATTCCGGCGAGCGCAACCCCGCTTATACCGATGGCGATGCCGGTGATTACCCCAGTTTAAAAGTCGATAGCGCAGGCAATGTCCATATCGCGTTTCAATTTTTTTGGGAAGGATGCGACAGCAACAACGCGTTACACCCCGACGTACGCTACATTCAAAAACCCGCCGGCAGTTTCGACAGCTACACCATTGCCGATGAAGAAGCCGTAGAAGGCAACACCTACAGCAATAATTATCAAAACGCCGTGGGTTACCACAACAGCCTGATACTCGATGCCGATGAAAATCCGGTGGTATTTTACGGCGCACGGGAAATTAATTACGACGAACACGGTTTGCGCATGGCGCAGCGAAACGGTGGCTGGCAAAGTCAATGGGTGGATCGCGGTTGTATTATTGAAGATGTTTCCGCAGCACTTTCCCCGAGCGGCGAACTGGCTGTGGCCTATTACATCGATACCTGCACTGAATATTTAAGCTATACCGAAGACGACGAAAAAGCGCTGCGCTATGCCACGCTCAGCGAAGACGGCTGGCAAATTCAAATTATTGATGAAGCCACCAAAACCGGCAGCGAAACAAAACTCACATTTAATAGCGAAGGCGAACCCGCCATTGTGTATTACGAAACCGAATCGTACGGTGTGGGCAATCAACGGGAACTCTACAATTTAAAACTGGCCACTTACGATAACGAAACTGAGCAATGGTTTATTCAGCGTGTCGATGAAGCCGGTGATATCGGTTTATACAATTCCGTGTGGTTCGACAGCAACGATTTATTGCACATTGTGAGCTTTTCAAAAACGGATAATACAATTTATTTATTCAACGAACTTAGCGAATAAACCTTACATATATGTTTAAAATTGTGCGTTTACCAACAAATTAATATTTTAATTGCAAGGCCGGTGTTATCGTTCCAATCACTGAATTAATTGTTTTTTTAACAGCCAAATTTAATTATCACGCTTTTTAAACGCGGCACACATAACCAATTTTATACCTTATGTTAGGCAGGTGAGCATTCACATTGCCGGGGCATTATTTTGCAAAAATTCAGGCAACGAAGTGCCTGACAAAATTGCGGAGGTTCATAAGAACATGCGATTACTCTCCCAACTTCTTACTCTTTTTTGTTTAATGTTCACTTGTTCACTGTGTATCGCGGGTGTTTACACCGACGACGGCTATCTCGACGACAGTGGTGTGTTCTGGCGGCGTTACGTCGACCAAAACGGCAATGTGTTCTACCGCGATGAAGACGGCCGCATTTTAGAATGTGGTGCCGATTGCGGTGCACCACCCACCGGGGGTCAGGGTGGTGGCGGTGGCGGCGCACTGGTGTTGGTCGCGCTCACTATTGGCCCCACCCAACAAGCCGATGATGACTTCGATGATGACGGCTGGAACGACCCCAACGATAACTGCCCACACGATGCCAATCTCGATCAGGATAATTCCGATGGCGACCGCCACGGCGATGCCTGTGATAACTGCCCCACCATCGCCAATTTTTATCAGGAAGATATCGATAACGACGGCATCGGCGATGCCTGCGACAACGATATGGACGGCGACGGTGTTGAACTTAGCGGCGCAAGCGACAACTGCCCATTTATTGCCAATCAGGATCAGGTAGATCGCGATAACGATGGCCTGGGCGATCTATGTGATAACGACGACGATGGCGACGGTATTCCCGATGCCATCGACAACTGCCCCGCCACAGTCAACCCCGACCAGGCCAACAGTGATTTTTATTTGGTGGGCGATGTACAGGGCGATGCCTGCGATAACGATTTTGATAACGACGGTTTTAACATCAGTATCGATTTATGCCCTAACGCACGCTCCGACAACAACGACGATAGCGACGGCGATGGCATAGGCAATGTGTGTGATAACTGCCCTTCCACCGCCAATGCCGATCAGGCCGACCAGGATCAAGACGGACACGGCGATGCCTGCTAAGCGTTTTATTATCACTTTGCCACTCGAGGTATGACGGCGATGCGACTTTTAAAAAACCTGTTACTGATGAGCCTGGCCTTCGCTGTCGGCTGTAACGATCACGCACCGCTGGAACGCACCACCGAAAGCAGCGTCGCGGTATTAAAAGGCACCTTTCGCACCGAAAACCCCGATGAAATTAATTTTCCGGTAAAAGTGTTATTTGCCATCGACGCCAGCGCCAGCATGGGTTTTGTGATGCCCGATGGCAGCGGCGCCGGTGCCGACCCCTACGGTTTACGCCTCGATGCCGCGCGCGAATTTATCGACCGCTACAACAGCGAATACGATGATGTTTCGTTTGAAGTCATGATCTGGAACTCTGCGGTTACCGCCGTCACCCAAAACGCCGACGGCCAAAATGATTTCACCAAAGACCCGGACGAACTCAACGATATTCTCAGCTTTAACGCCAACGACACTACCACCAACTATATTGGAACCCTAAATACCATTTACGCCGATATTCAACGGGATATCTTTGATGCCGAAAATGCCGACAATCTTTCACGCACCAAATACATTGTTATTTTCTTAAGTGATGGCCAGCCGGATTCCGGCACCGGCATCGATGCCATTCAACGTATTACCGATAGCGTAAGCGATATCGTCGACATGGTGGAAAACTGGGGCGTGGGTTCTTTTAATTTCCACACCTTTTTATTGGAAGACCCCGCACTGGATGAAACCGAGCTGGCCGCGGCCGGGCAAATACTGGAAGCCATGGCCGAAGCCGGTAATGGCCAGTATCGCCGTTTCGAAAATGCCGATTCCATTAATTTTAATATTGTCGATTTACGGCTCACCGTTGAATACATTGTTAAGTACATTGTTGCCTATAACTTCAACGTAAAACCCGGCGTTGATAATTTACTGGTCGATAGTGATGGCGATGGTCTCACCGATGAAGAGGAACTGATTTACGGTTCCGACCCGGCGCTGCGCGATAGCGACGACGACGGTATGAGCGACTATTTTGAAAAACTGGTGAGCTCCCCCGGCAACGAACGCGACCCTCTGGTATTTGACAGCCCCTGCGACCCCGCAGCCGACAATAGCTGGCCCGATACCGACACAGACGGCCTTACCGATTGTGAAGAATATATTCAGGGCACGAAACGCAAAATTGCCGATACCGATTACGACGGTATACCCGATTACATCGAACATCTCGCGGGTACCAGCCCCATTGAAGTTCAGGATACCGACGATACCGACTTCGATGGCAGTGTCGATTGGCTCGAAGTGCATTACCACACCAACGTGAAATCGGCCGACCCGATTATTCAACAACGCTATGCCTATCGCTACGACATTATTGATCGCGGCCTGGTGGAATTAAATCAGGGCACCGACTCCGAATCGTTTGTGCGCGAATTTGAATTCACCATTTCCAATATTCATTTAATGGACACCAACTACGGCAACGATGCCACCGGCCAATTGCCCGGCGATAACACCATTCAATTGTACATCGCCCAGGTGCCCAGCGATCAACCCGAATCCACTCCACTTTTCCGGCGTGCCACCGTTACGGTCAACATCAGAGATACCGACAAAGTGATCGAAATGACGCCCGATAACTTCGAACTCGTGCCTTAATAAAGGTGAAACCATGACTAACAAACTCATTCAAGCGAGCGCAACTGTTCTTTTTTCTTTGGCCTTATTCAATTGCGGCGGTGACGATAAACCCAACGTAAGCGACGACGAAAAATCCAGCGAGCGCACCCTCACAAAAAACGAAAGCATGAGCGGCGTAATAAACCCCACCGCCGATATCGACTGGTATCGTATTAATGTCGAAGAACCGGGGCTTATCGCTATCAACGTGTTTAACGAAACCCTGCGCTACGATGTTGATGTTCTCGCAACCGTTTACGAGAAGGAAGCCAACGGGCAACTGGTACGCCTTGCGGCCGATCACTTTCCGGAAAATAACAGCAGCAGTTCATCGCTCACCATTAACGTGAACGCCACCCAGGCGCGGCCACTCTACGTTGCGGTGCGCGATTTAAATGACGACGATGCCTCGAACACCGAGCACTACAGTATTTCTTACGATACCGCCGCCCCGGAAGACAATAACGGTACCTTCAGCAACGCCACGCAAATAACACCCAACGGCAGCTGTCACACCGATAGCATCGGCACCGTGGGTGATGTCGATGTCATGCATTTTTCTTTGGCGGAAAGTGGCGTGGTGGAATTGGTCGCGCACTTTAATGCCTTTGCCAGCGGCACCTCCGTTACGCCGAAAGTCAGTTTGTTTGACAGCCAGGGCACGCTAATACGCAGCACAGCACAACCGGTTAACAGCGACTATCGCCTGGTTGAAAGTCTGCCCGCCGGTGATTTTTATTGGTTGATACACGACCAGGGCAAAGATAACTTTGATACCGCCTCCACGTTTGAAATGTGCGTTTCCCGCGTTGCCACGGCGGAAGTTTCGCAAAACGACAGCCAGGAAAATGCCACAGTATTAAGCGGCGACGGTTTTTATCAAATAAGCGGCTCGTTGGATTACGCCGGCGACGAAGATTGGAGCCAATTAAACTCTGGTGCAACACCGCCATCAATTCAGGTTTTACAAATCGAATTCGACCCTTCCGAAGCCAACGGCTGCAACGCCTGGTATTTATTGGAAGTGGTGGATAGCAACGACGTCGTACTGTTTTCCAAGGAATATTCCACCGAAACCGGGCCGCGTACCGCGCATATTAAAGTGGCCACCAGTGGCCAGCATTTTGTGCGGGTGACCGCAGTGGATGATCATATCTGCAGCCTCGACGGTACTGTGGGCATGCCCTATTCCGCCACGGTGACTTCCATTAACGTCACAGACGATGCCGAATTAAACGGCGGTAATAATACCATTAACGATGCGATTGAATTGGATGAAACCGCCAACCTCGAATCCAGCGCTTTAATTTCCTACGTGGGAGATACCGATTGGTATCGCATTACCGTGCCAGCGGATCACGCACAAGATCAGGTTTTGGAAATTTTTGTGGAAACCGATAACCCCACACCGGTGGAATATTTAATTACGGTATTCCATATGGATGAATTGCTGGATACCTTCACAACCCAGGGCAGTGGTGAGTACCCGCTATCTTTTAAAACCAGTTATTTTATTCCCAGTAAAGTCACCAACACCAATGCGGATTATTTTGTGAAGGTGGTGGATTTACAATCCGACGAAGCCGATATCGATAATCTCTACAGCATTCGCAGCAATATCGTGCCGGTTCAAACTCAAGCACCCGCAGCGGATGCCGGTCGCGCCAGCAATGCCAGTTATTTTTCAGAAACTGCCGAAAAAGCGCTGGCCGTGGATAACGACACCAGTATCGAATTGGTGGTGGATGCCAGCGATCATCGCGATTACGGTGTAAACACCACGGCATTAAGCCCAAGTGCAGAGCAACTCGCCACCATGGTAACCGCCGAAGGCGATACCCTTACTGTAAACCTGCCCTGGCAAAGCGGCTATGTGGATTTTTATGAAGATCGCGATTGGTTCCTCTTGGATATTCCACAAATTTACACCAATGCCGGCGGCACTGACGCTACCTGGTATGTGGACATTATAATCAATTTAGTGGTGCCCGCACCTGGCTCCTTAGTGGAATACGCCTGGGGCTTGTATCGGGATGCCAGCGATAATCGTGTAGTTAATGAGTGGCAAGGTGACGACGGCATTATTGCCAGCAACGGCGATACCAGTGCTGCCGTCAGCGCCTTGGACTTAACAACGCCCGCAGCGGATGCCGACCCCATGTGGATCAGTCACACCCGTGCCACCGTGCCTTATTATCTTTCCGTGAGCGATATTATTAATCAATCCACGCAGCTTGCGGATAACGATTGGGCTTACGACGCACCTTATTATGTGAGTGTGCAGTTGGTTTATCACAGTGGCGTGGCGCAGCCTTAGGCTTGGTTGATATTGGCTTGGCGCGATAACCGCGACAGTCGCAGCAACATACACCGGAGCCATGTTTTTATAGATGGGTGGTATTCAGTAATTATGCTCAGTTGTTTTGCAGTCAAAAAAATATCGCTAAATGTATTGGCAGTAAGCGGTGCTTTAGTCACGCCGCTCGGTTTAGCGCAAGCCGAGTCACAAAAACTTTTTTCGCCCTATGCCGAGCAAAGCCATGCCACCCAGGTGTATTGGGGCGATGCCCATGTGCATTCGTCGTTGAGCACACAGGCGGCGCTATTGGGTAATCGACTTGGGCCAGAAGCGGTATTGCAATTTGCCCGGGGTGATAAGCTTATGTCCAGCAGCGGTGTTGCTGCGCAAAGGGCGCGCCCCTTGGATTGGGTAGCCCTCAGCGACAGCAGCGACAACTACGGCTTACTGCAATTGTTGTACAGCAATAACAGTGACTTTAGTCGCGCCGGCGCGATTAACGCACAACTGGCCAGGGAATTACAGCAGGGCGGTACCAGTGAAAAAGCCGCCTTGCAAAATTTAAGTGATAAATTGCAAACCGGCACCCTGGAAGCGTCGTTGCAGCTTTTACCGTCTTCCACGGCCTATAAACGCGTGTGGCAACACAGCGCTGAAATGGTGGATAGCTATAACAAGCCCGGCGTGTTCAGTGCTTTTATGGGTTTTGAATGGCCGGCGCAATTTAATGGCTTGCCCTTAAATCGCGTTGTTTTATTCAGAGATGGTGCGGATACCATCAAACGCATTACGCCCTTTACAACCGGCAAGGAAGGCAGTAACGATCCGCTGGATTTATGGCAATGGATGCAGAGCTACGAAGATAAAACCGCCGGCGATGTACTTTCGATTTCTCACAGCGCCCCCTTGGCGAGCAAAACGCTGTTCCCCTATCGCAACCGCTTCGACGGTTCACGCATTACCAGCAATTACACCGAACTGCGCGCAAAATGGGAGCCTTTATACGAGGTGGTGCAACAACACGGCACGAGCGAATCTGCCAGCTTGGCCACTGTGCAAGGTTTCACTGCCCCAGCTAATGCCGACTACGCCCGCGAAGGTTTAAAAAACGGCCTGAATTTATTCGGCAAATTTAAACACAACCCCTATAAATTCGGCTTTATCGGCGCCAGTGGCAGCCTCAATGGTTTAGCCTCCGCGCGGGAAAATAATTTTTACGGCAATACCGTAAACACAGAACCCAGCGCCGAGCGTTTTTCGGCCGCAAGCATTGCCAACGAAAATTCCTCCTCTCCAACCGCCAAACCCTGGCAACAGTTATCGGCTGGTCTCACCGCCGTATGGGCGAGAGAAAATACCCGCGAAGCCCTGTTCGATGCCATGGAACGTAAAGAAGTCTATGCAAGCAGCGGCTCGCGAATTCGCGTGCGGGTTTTTGGCGGTTGGAACTTTTCTGAAGGCGATTTACAAAGCAATGCCTTCACCATTAACGGTTATCGCAAAGGCGTGGCTATGGGCGGCGACCTGTATCGTGCCCCCGCCAATCGCGCGCCACAATTTATTGTTCAAGCCAATAAAGACCCGGAAGGCGCCAACCTGGATCGACTGCAAATGGTAAAAGGCTGGGAAGATTCCAAAGGCCAATTACACGAGCGGGTTTACGATATTGCTGTAAGCGACAAGCGCAGCATCGAAGCGGACGGCTTGTGTCATACAGCTGTCGGCAATACCGTAAACACCGTAAGCGCCCAATGGACGAATACCATCGGCACAGCGGAATTAAAAGTATTGTGGCAAGACCCAGGCTTCGACCCTCGCGAGCGCGCTTTTTATTATGTGCGGGTAGTGGAAATACCGACGCCCAGCTGGATGGTTTATGATGCACTGCGCTTTGGGGTCGCTTTGCCGGAAGGCGCGCTTGCCAGTGTACAGGAGTTTGCGGTGACCTCTCCGGTTTGGTATTTGCCCTAGTTTTTTTATTTGAAATCTTGTGCCCTGCGGGGCACTTCAGCCGTAATGCATTAAAAGGGCATTAAAATCTCTTTAATAATAGCGATTAAGCGGCTACTTATTTCATTTCTAACAATCTCATCCGTTAAGCTTTTTTAATATTCGATTGTTTTTTTTGGAATACCAGTCTTTCCAGATAGTGGTTTTTTATTTGATCACGAATGTCACCAAATCAAACCTCCTCTCATCACGTTTGATGCAAGGTTCACCAACATACATGCATATTTTTTGTGGTTAAATCACTGTCGATATTCCACCACATCATTAGGGTCTATTGGCACTGATTTATTCGCGCTTTTTTTGCGTGCCAGTCGCTCCCACAGCGCTATCTCAGCCACTTAACATTTTCATCTAAGTTTCCGCTTAATATTCCCAATTATCATAGCCAGCCAAATATTTTTCTATTCGGCGATTAGAACACAGTGATCTTTACATTAACTATCGCCTAGGTATTTTGTTCATGAATATGCAGAACAGAAATTATAATTAACGTTTACACAGCGTTTTTTGCTATCCGAATTTTAGGAAATTTGCGACGAAAAAACCTCAGCGCCAATGCGCCACTATTAATGACAAATAACGTGTTAAGTATATAAAGTGTGAAATCACGCTTGTTAAAAAATTATCAACATCCTACTATTTGACGCCCCCATCGTATTGCGGGCAACGGATGTGTACCTGACAATAATTTTTACGAGGATCGTAATATGAAACTAAAGGTTTTTTCATCTGCGGGATTGGCTATTGCCTGTGTCTTGTCTTTATCGGTTCAGGCAACTGAACCCTCATTACCAGTGCAATTTAATAAGGATACCGGATCGGGCTTTTTAAAAATTAACCAAAAAGTTGAGCGTGTCAGTCTGGATCGCAAAATAACGCGGGTTTCCAGCGACGCGAACTTGCGCGGCTCAACACGCGCTATAGAAAACATTCATCAATCCAGCTTCAGTGTTACTGACAACACTCGCTTACAAATGGGGCAACGTATTGATATTGATGCCGCATCCGGTAAGTCGTCACGCTCTCTCTTGCTGCGCGACGGATATTACAACGAACGCTTAAATATAACGGTTGAATTACCAGCAAGCGCCGATCAGTTACAGGGCCAGGAATTCGATATGCGCGAATGGAATTATTATCTGGTGAAAAATGGCGTAATGCGACGCATCAGTTCGTCTGCATATTCCGCCGCGGTGGATAAAACCTTTGCGGTTAAAAACAGTGCGGGCCAAATAGAAACGTATCACTACGGAGCAGGAACTGAATTTGATAGCAGCCGTGCTTACGCGGGCCAGGAAAAACGATCTGCAGCCGTACTTGTTGAGTCAGCCGACGTAGCGGACAAAGCTCGTGTATCAGATCGTTCTGAAATAGACGAACTTTAATAACAGGGAGAATAAAAATGAAACGATTAAGTGTTGCTAAAGTATTAGCATGTTCAGTACTCGTGCTCGGCGTTGAAAGCGCATTTGCTGCGGAACGAACCGTCTGTTTTAGTATGAAATTCGCGGATGATCGCAGTGATTGTCCAACGTCATCCGTAAGCGGTGCTCTGCGTCCCTGCACCAGCAACCGCACAGACATGGTAGGCCAATACATCGAAGCCTGGGACAAGGATTCCGGCGACGGCAGTGGCGACGAAGAAATTGGAACCTGGTATCTCTCAAATGGCGGTGTGCAGTGCATTACCTTTGAGTGGGAAAATGCCAGTTACAGCAAGGGTGAGGCACATCCAGACGTTTACCTGAAGTGGATTAACAAAGCCCGTAAAAGCTCAGGCACCTCCGTTATCGTCGAGGCTACCAAACACGATGGCAGTGCCCACAGCGTTACCAGCTGGCGCAACGGCAGCAGTTCAAACTCCGATGCCTATGTAGCTCAGAATTGTACGGCCGGATCTACCTGTTACATTGTTCAAAACGGCTGGTTGGCACCCACTACAGACGTTTCCACACAGCGCGCAAAACGCATAATGGCATTGGATTCGGTGCAACATGCCCTGCAAGTGTATGGCGGCATCATGGATCACAACGTAAAAATGCGTTATCCCTGCGACCCGAATGGTTGTGGTAGCAGCCGCGCCCTCAGCCAAACGGTGTTTGATATCGACGACGACTCCAGCGTAACCAGTGGTAAAGTCGCCCCCCATGAATTCGGCCATGTACTGCAAATGCAATTGTTTAACCAGGATAATCTGCGCGACGATTGCAGCCGCAATGGCAGTGGTCACAGCCTTACGAGCATTGAGTATGAATCCTGTGCAACCACAGAAGGTTGGGCGGACTATGTCGGCGTAGTGAGTTGGTACAGCCCAAGCAACAGCAGTTCAGTGCCTTACGGCTGGGGTTACAATTTCGAAAACGCAACACCCGCCAAATCCAGCTGCTCCGACAGCGCCCATACTGAGCTTCAGGTGGCTAAAGCCTTCTGGGATCTGGACGATGCCAACAACGAAGGTGACGTCTCCCCCGCCAGTGGAGATGATGCAAAGAATTCCAGCACCACCTTTATTGCAAATGGCTGGGATGAATTTCCCAACGGCACTGGCAATGGCGACGACTATGAATCCGGCTCAGACGGTGTAAACGCGAAAGACTACTACCGTAATAATGACAGTCGTTTTTCAGGAGCGTTTGAAGAAACCTTTATTGATCACAACTGCCTGGGTGCACAAACTGACACCTAATTAATAATCGCGACCTTTTCCAACGCTATGTAAGCTCTCAACCCGCTGCACGAGCAGCGGGTTTTCTCTGCGCAAAACAGTTTGCAAAACTGTAAGCGCTCAATGAACGCATACCATCGGCACAGCGGAATTAAAAGAATTTACGCTGTTATCACTGCATTCTCATACAGAACAACAAACTCCTATCCACACTGCGACGTTTGCTATATTTTTAACTTCTATTGACGAGTTTTCACCAACCAAAGTTTAGCTAGTCGGATTGCCTACTGGAATGCTGGCGACTTTTAGTTCCGAAAATGTAGCCTAATAACGCGGTTAATACTGGCAACAATACATTAATAGCAATCAGCTGAATAAATTTAAACAAGGAATCTCTAAAAGAATCCCGTTGCTTACTGTAGTGCTCAAGGATAACGATAAAATCGTTAGCCATATCCGCGTTTTTTATGGCTCCAGATTCCAAAGCCGGGTAATTTATAGCGAACACTATTTCTACAATGCCGAAGATGCAACAGCTTACCAATATAAAAATACCCAGGATGCGTAATACACCCCAGGCTATTTTTACACCGGCAAGTTCGAGTTCAGTAGCTTGCTCTCGTTTAGAGCTAAGCGCTTGAACATCACCACCTTCGTTGCCCCAATCTGAGTCGGCTGAGTTATCGCTTCCAATTACAATTGTTCCATCATCAGACATGCGTACTCTCAGAGTTCTTAGGTTGTTCATGCTTCTTTGGTTTAGATCCGCCACTTAAGCCAGGTATCACAACTCTCACTTTTGTGCCGTCTGGTTGTTCAACCACCAAACTTCCATCAGAACCAACAATATCGCTTAGAGTTGCAACTACTTCAAGAGATTGAGCCACCGCACTGGCTTTCGTATCCAGATCCATATCTTGTTGTATCTTCATAGCATTCCTATTTGCTCTAGGCGAAAGCTTCATAGTTACAGACTTAAGTTCTTCACTCATTTGATTTCTCCAGTTTTACCCAAGCATGCAAAAATCACCTGAACAATGGCGATTTTTGCTTTATAAATAAAAACTCTACTGTTGTTAGTAGATTACATTTTTCGGGGCAACAAGCCCAACTGTTCTTAATGTTGCAATTCCATTTTCGGTTATTTCATCGGTTTTAAACGTAACCCCGATAAACATATAGTCGATATCACCAAGCTTTTTCTGAAATAGAAAGTGTTTAGGCATACCATCTTTGTAACAGTCCAAAGAAATTTTAGTGATAACTTTCATACATTCTCCGTAATATTCTGGTGACAACTCACCAAAACATAAGGGAGATCGCTGAATCAAACTACTGCTTAAATCACCACCATTAACCTCAAATCTTATACCGCCATAACTAAGACAGGTATCCCAATTTAAGCCATACGCTTTTGGCAACAACTGAGCCGCCGCCATGCAAATTTCCCCTAAAGGCCTATCGTTACGGGAATGCGATTCCACCCCCTTTTTTAAATATTTGGAAATTTGCTCTTTTGCATCCACATTAGCTGAAACCATGATCCACTTATAAGCATGCAAGTTCATCAGGCACCAACGTTGAGAAAACGATTTCAACTCTTCTTGCGTTAGCTTCTGCGTTTTTTCATATATCTCTTTAACACTAACCACCGAACTGATGGAATGCAGCATCCACAGGTACTGAATTACCTGCCTCCTGTTACCCCCATGACCCGGTATGTTAGATACAACGATTATCGGAATATCTTCTTTAACGAAAGTAAGGCCTTGTTCCTGGTCACGCTGGCCAATAAGAAACGGACCTTTGGTAATAAACGGCAATTCAATGTAATTGTCACTAAATTCAACGCGAAAGCCAAAGTTATCAAATAAATAGTCATCAATTGCGGATGGAGATAGCCTTTCAGTGTCAATCAAAGTCTTCTGTACCAGCAGGGCAAACTCAGAATAACTTGTATTGTTTTGTCGGTTATATAACTTAAGCATATTCCTGGCCCCCCTTCGGCACGCTCTAGGTACACTCAAAGTATACTATAGAGATTCTGACGGATAATAACGTTTTAGCATATTCAGAACCAGAACTAGCTTGAATCGAGCATATATCAGCGCTAATCGGGCCCTATACCCGTAAAATCACCAACATTGCCACGGATTTAGAGCTGGCGAGCCCTCTGGCAAGATCCCTTTAGCGTATCCCAAATACCATGGGCACAGCAGAATCAGAGCTGTAATGGCAGGACTCAGGCTTTGATTCCCGCGAGGGGCTTTTTGATTTCGTGCAGGTTGAAGAAATGCTGACGCCCAGTTGGAGGGCTTGCGATGCGGGGTGGCTTTACCGGAAAGAGCGCTTGCCAGGGCTTATTGACAGTACTTCTTCCAGCCGGTACTAGAAATCCTCTAGGTTGTCACTGTCTTCAAAATATTCATTAAGCCCATAATTTATAGACTTGCCATACTGTTGAAGTAAGCCATGAAACTCAACCTCCGAGGTACCGGTGAGTTTACCACCCTGGACACCGTTGATTTTTTTGACTTGTATGGGCACACCGCCAGATATTCGAGCATCTGCTTGTCGGAAAACCCAATGCTAGCGCTATATTAACAGCAACAAAGAACTATTAAGCACCCACTGAAATGACACTATTTTCAATTCGATGACTAATGCGAGCCTTCCTTATTATCAGTAATAAATGTAGCCGATAAGTCAGCACTGAACACTGCCCCTTTTAGCCCCGCTTTTTCAATCGCATTTTTAAATTCACTATTACAATAAACACCGCTATAGCGATCGAATTCAGTTTTAAATACCGGTGCCTCACCATCAAAAGCCAGAGAAGAAATATCTCCATTATTGTCGCGAAGGCTCATTGTCGTATTAGCCTCAAGTATTTTTAGAGGATTAAATATAAAACCGTTTTTATTGTCATACGTAACAGGCAGTAACTCACCTTCCCGTAAATACGTTTTCAAAACTTCTGAGGCATATTCAGTTAGAAACAAGTGGCCCATGTCGTATAAAATGTCGCACATTGCTTTTTCTTGTTTATTCTCTGGATAGCCATCAACAAATTTTACATCCGGGGCTACCCAATCGTCGGCATATAGAACGGGAGAGGGATCATTCGCAATGGGCTTCCCTCGTTTAAAAGAATCCATCATGAACGCATGGCTGAATGACATCATAAAGAAATTCCGACGATCAGCTAAAATACGATACAACATTATTTTCCACCTTTCTTTTTGGCTCACCAAATACCTTTTTTACCCGTGTTGGTTTGTAATTTAAACGCAATCGTTACCAATTTTTCATCCAGCGATTTTATATCTTTAACAGAAATGTAATTAATTTCATCGTTTATCCACGTGTAATACGCATCTGTATGTATATTGGCATGTGGCACAGCACCACGTAAGCGCTTCGGCATGTTAGGCCTCACATCAATGTGTTTTGGTAGCCAACAGCCGTTCACTACATAATCAATATGCCTTCCATAAGCTGAGAGCAAAAAACGGACACGCTCCGCGTCAGGGTGGCCTCCGCTTACAATATGGTGTGGATGACAATCCTCATGAGGCTTAGGGTCTATTTTATTCATGTTTATTGCCCATTTTCTAGGTGACAAGCGATTGTTTCCGCCCTTAAATATCTTATACCAAGCTAAAGACTGGCAAATACATCGCAACCATAACCATAACAAATAGTGCAATACCCAAATAAAAATGGATACGCACCCACTTGTAGCTTAATCTGGTTTTCTTGTTTAACAGCAAAGACCCCAGCCATAACATAAAAACAAATAAATTCCAGAGCACCAACCACACATAGATACCCTGCGATATCATAATTATTTGTGTCACAAAAGGCAGATCGGCTTCGTATTCTTTAAACACGGCTGTAAAACGCCTTACCGCGTTATTTAAACCAGAGTAGAGCAATATCGGAATTATCGAAAAAATGATGCCTTTAATAATTTTACCAGGCGTGCGCATATCCTCTGGATGCAGCACCATATTGCTCTCGGGAGCTTTGTATATATCTTTATTCATGTCGCATTCGCAATACTGATCGAAAAAATTAAAAGACACATCGTAAGTTTAAACGGGGCGTTTAAGGTAATTACTGCAACAGCATCGCTTCAAGCCAATGCAGTATGTACACAAAACCTTTTAATATCGTTCTGAAAAACTTCGAAAATTGAGCTGGCGCTAACGGAGTAAATCAAACTATTAAAAGTCACATTTCCCCTTAAATTTCTTATTATTTTCCCTACTTATTATCAACATCCTTGCGCTCCGTTACCGTTAACCAATCCAACACCATGCCGGAGATTGGGTTGAAGCGCGCTACGCGAAATACGATTTGCAGGATTTTCGGGCGGTGACGGATGCGGGGTTCTACGGCGCGGGGGATAAACCACAGGGTTACCAGGCTGCGCAAAACCGCGCTGCAGATAAACACAACAAACAAA
Organism: Alteromonadaceae bacterium 2753L.S.0a.02; assembly: GCA_007827375.1. Lineage (NCBI taxonomy): Bacteria > Pseudomonadati > Pseudomonadota > Gammaproteobacteria > Alteromonadales > Alteromonadaceae > Alteromonadaceae bacterium 2753L.S.0a.02. The sequence continues at coordinate 1,478,055 of VISH01000001.1, read as the reverse complement.
CCACTGCCCAGACTAAAAGGCAGATGGCTGCGAATGGCTTCAGCCTGGCTGCCCAGGAAGCCGCCGAACAAGGCGCCGACAAAAACCAGGCAGGCGCCCAGCGCGGATTGCACGGCGGCGTAGGCGGCAAAGTGGGTGCGGTGCGGTCGAATATCGTAAAGATAATTTGCGGTACTCAGTGTAAAACCGCTCCAGGCAAACCCGGATAACACCTGCACGCCCAAGAGGTAATAAAAATTTGGCGACACCAGCCACCACAGCGGCAGCGTTGGCAGAATACAACTGGTCAGCACCATCACCAGACGGTTGCCAAAATGATCGCTTACCCGCCCCCACAGCGCCAGGGTCACGAACTGGGTCGCAATCGAGGCAATGCTGTTTATGCTGTATTGCAAATAACTAAACTGCAGCTCGCTCAACATATACACCGCGAAATACGGTGCGGAGATCGCCACCATGCCCTGCATGCCAGCAACAAACAAACTGTAGTCGCGAAAGGTTTTATCGCCGAGGGACTGCACAATTTGCTGGGTACTCTCCGCCAGCAAACCCGCTTGATTGGGTTTCGGCTCGGGGTCGTGCATCGCGCGCAATAATCCCGCCGAAATCAAACGGCCACAGGCGGAAACACCAAATAACAATAAAAAACCCAGCCACGCGATGCCCTTGGCCTCTGTCAGGCTCAGCATGGCACCACCGCCAATAAACACCAGCAGCGTGACGGCCATGGTAAGTCGGGTGCGCGACGCAAAAAACACACCCCGGCGGCGGCGCGGCACAATACTGCCCATCCATGCGCGCCATTGGGGTTGAATAATATTGGCGCTGGCGTGATAAAAAATCGCCAGCACAATCAAGGCCGCCATGCCCCACTCCGGGTGCAGATAAGCCAGCAGCCCCATCAGTGCCACCACCAGCGCCTGGGCAATCGCAACAGTAACAATCAGGCGGCGACGCTTGAAATAGGCGCCCAAGCCGACCGACAACAACTGAGACAAAGCACCGAGCAACTGCGGGAAGGCCGTAAGCCAACTCATTTGAACAATGCTCGCGTTCAAATACACCGCAAAGGCATTGAAAAAGTTATCGCCGGTGGCCGTCATCGGCGACGAAGCCACCGCTTCCGCCTGCGAACGGCGCAAAGTCTTGCGCAGCCAGGTGTTCTGGCGAAGAGCCTCTTTTACTGGGTCGGGTGGGCTCATAGCGATCTTCTAATACCCACCGTTAGCGCGCCGCCGAGGCGCCCAGCGCTTTGGAATGGGGAGGAAATAAAAGGGAGAAAGGGTTTTGCCAAAAGACACCTCGAGTACTACACGATGGGGCAAAGTAGGGACGGTATGCTTGGATTATAGGTTATAGGGTGGGGGGGAATGAAGTGGTTGGGGAGGATGATATGCGAGCAACTGTGACCGCTTATTATGATTATATGCGGACTCGCTTCCAGCTACGCCGAACGCCACTTACTCTGCATTGAATCCTATCTAACTCTTACAATCCAAGTTGGATTCAATCAACAATTTGCGCTCTGGATCAAGCACTGTGGGAAAGACCGTATCTTTATTGTATTTTGATTTTTTCCATGAATAAACGCCATCAGAATACGGTAACTCCACGAATTTTGTACCGCAAATAAGGCTCTCTTTAATATCAACTCTACCAACGAACGACTTATAAATAAGTGCATCTACCATATTGGTATTGATTATTTCAGCTTCGTAAAGTCTGGATTTCGATATCACAGCGCTGTACAAATTGCTATTTGTTAGTTTTACGCTTTCAAGCTTAGATCGGTTAAAAATGGAATATGACAGATCTACATTTTCGAATTTAACGTTCGAAAAACTAGTTCCAGAGAAATCAACCCCTTTAAGGTTAACATTTTCAAACCGCATCGAATTAAATTCCATACCCGCTAAGGACTGATCTCGAAGATCTACATTTTTTACGTTTGGCAGTTGCACCACCAACTTCCATGGTTGCGCATAGATATTCGACAAGGCAATTAATAGTACAGTACCCACTGTTTTATATAAAAAGCACTTGTAGCCGCTGTTTTTTTCCTGAGCGTCTAATTCTCGTGCACTTTTATAAAAAAAGTACGCCATATACAGTGTTATCAATCCGAATGGAATAATAAACGCTCGATACAATTGAGCGACGCCCACGACAAGATACGCAACAAATGCCGCGTAAAACACGCCACACACAACCAACCTAACCAATGAAGAAGCCTTTTCTCCATATGTGTAATATAAGACATATATGCAAAGCGGTAGCCATGCGAATACATACAGGTAGGTGATGTTTGGGAGTTTCAAAACCCATGCGGCTACAAGAAGTGCCATATTTCCCAAAAGATGACTAATGGCAACCATCGCAGAGAAACACAACACCCATATTAATTTCGTTTTGTCTTTCATGACTGTTGTAAAACTCGGCCTTAGCCTATAAAACCTGCGTCAGTTGCACACGCACCTGAGTAACTTTTACGTTTGCGTGTAGAGGAGCCAAATGTGTGAACTCCATGCTGGGGCACGTCTTTGCTGGACATTAATGCACAAATATAGCGACGAAAAAAACTTCCCGTTCTAGCTATTTTTTTGGAATTCATATTTTGGCTCTAAATGATTTTGCATATACATGCAGCGCAGCCGCCTCTTTATGCATAGCCACAACGGAATTTTCAAGTGTATATAGTGAATCCGATGCATTGTTTTTATCAAAAAAAATGGCATCTTTAGTGTTCTTCAAGTTTTCTTCCACCAAGTTTTTAGCGATATTTCTCTGTTGAATTATTTTAGCTATTTTACAAATAACGGCGTCTATTTTTTCGTTATGCTTTACGTCCAATACAGAAGATACGTTTCGATAAAATTCTTCAAGCCTTGAAAGTGGCCTAGCATTCATATAACGACCAGGGTGAGAGACGGCATGAAAAGACTTTCCGCTTTTTATATCAAAGACATCGATATGAGCTTCAGTTTTTAACCGGTCCACACAATCTTCCCAAACCTCAGCTAAATTCGTAGCCTCAGAGGCAATATCATCCAAAAATTCGGCAATACGAATGTCTTTTTCTTTTTTATTATCAATATATTTGAACAAAATATTCGCTGGATTCAACGATAATCCCATAATGAGCTCCTATATTTGCCTAATAAGTCACCAAATAACCGCTGTAAACCAAAATACCACGACTTAATTCATAGAGTGGAATATTCTTTGGTCGTCTTTTTGAATATTTTCAACACAACGTCAATTTTGTTTATAAGAAAAGTGATACCGTTCTAAGGCCCCTTAAGCTCAACCACTACAATCCTGGATTGATAGGCCGGAGCATCCCCCCGAATCGTTGTTAAAATCGTTTTCAAACGAGCAGAGACCCAAAACATGGTCGACAATTAAACATACCGCCGCTTCAAAACTTCCCTCTGTGATTTGCTCGTCGGGAATTACCGCTACAAATTCCCCTTGCTTTTCATCGCCGCACTTATGATGCGTCATTCCAAGCTTCGTTAAGCGGCGTTTTCGCTTATTTTAAATCTGTTGAGGCTTCCTATCCCCTGGGTTTTTGCATTTTCTTTAGTTTCTTTACAGTCTCAGCGGCGCGATAACCTGCGACCGAAGTGGAGTTGGTTTTGGGCCAAAATGGCCGTAGGCTATGCCCAAACACCAGCGTAGCTTTGGGCGTCAGGTTGATAGGGTTATGTTAGATTTTTATATATATTTCAATAGTTTACAAGGTATATCATAACGAATGACTTTGATATATACTACTAGATATATACCGTATCGCCAAGGAGCTACTTATGCTAAACCAAATTGCCAAAATATTCATGAATGGCCGAAGCCAAGCCGTTCGTTTACCCAAAGAATTCAGGTTTGATTGTGATGAGGTATACATAACTAAGCAAGGAGACAAAGTTGTCATTTCTCCAACGAAACCAACCTGGGATGAGTTTTTTTCAGAGCCTTCAGCCTTTGACGAAAGCTTTTTAGCTGAACGTGAACAAAATGCGCCACAGGAACGGGATTTCTATTAATGTACATGCTCGATACCGACACCTGTGTATTTGTTTTAAAAAACCGTACCGAGAAACTCAAGAATAAATTTAAAGCCATTAAGAATCTCTCGATTTCCACAATTACGTACGGCGAGCTTTGTTATGGTATTGAAAACGGTGATTCAAAACGCCGAGAAGAAAGATATAACCAACTAGATACTTTTACACAATGCTTGCTTCTTGATCCTTGGGATGAAGAAGCCGCTCGGCACTACGGACTAATAAGAGCAATGCTTAAACGTCAAGGAAACATTATTGGCAATAATGACCTACTAATAGCTGCCCATGCCCGAAGCATTAATGCTGTGCTTGTTACGAACAACACCAAGGAATTCTCGCGTATTCCAGACCTTACACTTGAAGACTGGATTTGAGCTAACGCTCAAAGCGCAGCGAGTCCGGTGGCTATGCTTGTTAAGAGCGCTCATTGAACGTAGCCTCCATACTTTCGCGGTCGTAGTCCAATAAATACTGATTGAGCTCTGTGTATATTGTTTTGAGAAAAGAGTGGTTGTTACCGACGACATCCATGCCTCGATCATCGTATGGAAATGCAACAACTTCTTGATCGAAGTTGAAGAAGTAAACAGCTACTCTCGGGTTTGGCTTAATGTGGCCGAAGTCTGAAGCACACGCACACCATAGCAAGGTTTTTATAGTCTCTTTGGAAACGTTGAAGGCAATATAATGAGAATAAAAATCATCGTCTGCTTCATCCGGCTCTGACCAATACTCGCTATTTTGGGTAACGAGTATATTAAGTTCTTTTAGCTCACGGAACATCGAAAGCGAACCTAACAGTTTTTTACTGCCGTAAAATCTGAGGCAGACAGTAGCCGTTTCCTGTTGCTTGAAGATGGCGTGACAAATTTCACCTGCTTTTTGGTTGGCAGTAAGAAATCGATTAATATAGGAGCCGCCTTCAGATAGCTCGAATCGTAATCCGCCTTCATATGAATAGAACAAAGGTCGCTCAAAAGCTTTCCCTTTGAATATCGATTCAATTTGACTACGTATAGTCATCCTTGCCTCTCAACGCGGCAAGATAACAGCGCCTTGTTATATGCTTTATAGTTGTGGCCTGAGATTTTCAATAACTTGTGTGCTTACCCAATAAATATTTGCCTTTCCATCCTTTTCATCTCTAGCAAAAAATAGATATTTTCCATCTGGAGAGATGCTCGGGGTTTTATCGTTGGAACTAGAATTTACGTCGCCCCCAAGGTTAATTGGAGTTGTCCAGGTCCCATCTTTTCGAAAGAAAGAAACATAAATATCATTGTCGTTCCGGCCTTCATCTTCTTTGTTTCGAGCATTTAAAACCAGATAATCTTTAGATGCTGAAATAAATGCGTGGACACCAAATTCAATATCAACCGGCTCTACTTGCGAAAAAATGTTCTGATTATTTGAAGAGTAGTAAGTCCTACTTTTTGACAAATTAAAGTAGTACAAATCACCATTGGCAGATTGATTGGGATAAAACACCTGATCGTCATTAACAGGCGACTCTAATTCTACTGCCTTGCCCCAAGAGTTATTAAAGCGATTTACGTACCAGATTTTGTTGTATGAAAGATCTGAGCTAATCGCCGTGAAGTAAATTCTTTTTCCATCAAGGCTAACAAATGGATGAATTTCCTCATCTATTTTTCCATCGGTAAAATCGGCTTTTTCAACAGGAGTCCATTTTTTGCCTTTAAGCCTGGAAAAATAGATATGTGTTTCCGAATTAGCATTATTGACTTCAAAATATACCTCACCCAAATCAGGTGAAAATGCAACGGAACCTTCATCCCTGCCGTCAATTGAAACTATTCCCGGGGCAAACACCTTCGGGATTATGCCAGGCGCTTCTTGCCCAAAATAAGAACCATCAAGGATTGGGGATTCCTCTTGACCAAATACTTTGACACCTACGGCTGAAACTGAGAGAAGTACTAAAAATAGTATGCACATATTCTTCATAATCGCTCCCTAATTCAGTAAGAAAAGTTGTCTAGACTTGGTAATGCATATAACGCCTGTCTATGGCCACGGAACGGAGTTCGCATATGAGCCGTTTGTTAACTTTTCCATTCAATTTTACAGTTTTGTATTGATTTGGATGTGCTGGTTTCGTCAAACACGTGCTTTACGATCTTTTCGCCAGCGGAAGTAAAAATATCGAAGTCCCAGACTGCTCCTCGAATGATTGGCACTACGTAAGATATATACCAGTTCAAGTAAGAGGAGCCACCAAGCATGTGCTCTTCGAGCTGAACAACATTGTTAAAAGATAAAGCTCTGGTATGCAAATCATGCGAAATTACTTCAATTAGAAGAATCTTAGAACCATCCACGGACCAGACCGAGATTATTTCAGGCATGAAATTTTCAAAAGAATCGGCTGGCCTCGGGTTGTGCCATCGAAGCTCTTTCTCTAGTGTGTATTTGTCACAAGCTTCTCCGACCTGCTTTTCTACAAGTGGAATCGCTTCTTGAATTATTTTTCCTAGCTCAATGCTCATATGAAGTTAACGCCGTGCTAAATTGCCGGAACGGAGGTATTTGTTTTGTGGTAGCGTAGCGTTAAACCGCAAAACAAACACCGCAGTGGAAGTCAATTTGAGCACTTTGTAGAGACTATTCTTCGATACACGAACTTTCATGCTCATAATCTTCTATTGCAAGGCAACCATAGTCCACGTCCCGAGTGTCGTTACTGCGACACCGACCTACGACCTTCTTGCCGCCTGCAGGATTCCAGTCTATAGGCAGAACGCAATCACCTTGGCACTCGCGGCTGCTATAACACTCTTTCCCTCCATCGGAGTACTTTGTTCCGCAATACTGATACCCACCGAAATTGACATAAGGCTCACCACCCTTGATACGGCAGAAAGAGCTTTGGATGCTTGTACATGAGGTAAGCGCCTGTCCGACTGCTAAAATTACGTAAATGCGGAAGTTTTTCACTCGGTCCTCTAACGCCAGTATCACCTGCCCGCACCGTGGCGCTTGGTTTTGTGCAACAATGAGCAGAGCGAATGCACAAAATCAAGCGTTGCAGTGTGGGTCTGGTGGCTACTTTTGTTTAATATCTTCATATTTTTCTATTAATGACCTTAACTTTAGATTGTAAGCAATTGCGTAATGCTCATTGTGCTCATAACTCCACAATCTTAATGCTACAAGCTCTAACCTTGAACCAAATCCGCACGCGAAGCGGTTAAAGGGACTGTAATGTTTTAAATTCGTCTTTAACTCTGAAGCAGAGACTCCTGGCACATGCCAACCCTCTTTTCTACTCCATATTTGCTCAAATACAGCGTAACCTTCATTGTAATCAACAACTGCATCTGTGTTCCCTCGCTCCACAGATAGAAGCGGATCTTTCGCAAGCTTAATTAGAGTAAAACTTTTACTTATTTCTACATACCCCCAAGCTACTACCATAGCTAAAAGTATGCAGCCTAGTATTAGTGTATTTTTGACTGTAATGCTCATAAATTTAACGCTGCCTTAACCCGCCCAACGAATGGCGTATTTTTGTGTTATAAGCAAAGCGTAACACAAAAAGCGACGCTTGCTGGGTCGGAGTTGGAGGCCTTGTTATGCTATGCCAAACAGGCCATAATGTGTACAAATATACCGCCCTATACACATTGGTGCAACATGCGTACAAACATAGTAATAGATGACAAGCTAATGGAAGATGCCTTAAAAGCCTCAGGCCTACAAACAAAGAAAGAAGCCGTAGAAGAAGGACTTAAGGCACTGATTATGCTGAAAAAACAGCGAGATATCAGGAGCCTTCGAGGGAAGCTTCGATGGGAGGGAGATCTTGATGATATGAGAACCGATAAGTGATTCTGGTCGATACGAGTGTTTGGATCGACTACTTCAATGGCAAGCAATCGAAAGAAACCGACACGCTGGACAATGCGTTAGACAAGCAAGAGGTTGCCATTGGTGATTTAATTGTACTCGAGATACTTAGAGGGTTTCGATCTGACAAAGATTACAATGCAGCGAAAAGGAGTCTAGCAAGCTTAATCCAATACAGTATGTTAAGTCCTGAACTTGCTTTAAAGTCAGCGGAACACTACCGAAAACTACGCAAAAAAAGTGTGACCGTTAGAAAAACTGCAGACATTATTATTGCAACATTCTGTATCGAGGCTAAGTTACCGCTCTTATTCGTTGATCGAGATTTTCTACCATTTTGTGAACATTTAAAATTGCGCTCTGTTCTAGAAACATAACAATATTAATAGAAAGAAACTTTCCGTGTTTAAACACGGAAACCATCCGCCTAACACGCTCGCCTAATCTCACCGCCGACGCTCGAAGCCCTGCAAAATACAGGTACTCCACAACAAGTGGCAGATTCCCCCCTAGCGCAAATACGGAAACTTTCCGCCCTAATGCAATTAGGCGGAACCTGTATCTAAACGCTACCCCAATAATACAAACCCTATTACCTTCCCTTAACCATCCCACATAACAAACACCCAACAACAGCCCTAAAAATCGCATTATCGAATAGCGCTTTCTACAAAGAGCTTTTGACAAGACCTTAAAAAAAGAATCAAGCGTAAGAGGAAGGGACTGTATTGCAACTTTCGAGTTGTGCGAAGCGAGCCACCACTTAATTCAGCTGTGATTTGGCCGGTATAGGCTACCGGTAATTTGCTATTACGCACATTCACACGCTTTGCTATCTCGGCATTGTGGTTATTGGTTAATACACAATCAAACTATGGTTAATGTAGCACCAATTAATTTGGCGCTCCACTTGCTATTGAAGATTGGCGGGATTGGGCGCCTTGGTTTTTGATGTTTATACAGGTGTCACACAGTATTTTGTAAGCGCCAATCGAATCACACTCTAGCCAGACTTCAAAAGCAAATGTAACGTAAAGGCTCCATCCAACGAGGAGTCCCCATGCCCAACAAAAAGCACAACTGGCCCCAGCTCTTTGCTGACTATGAGCAATCAGGCCTATCGCAAACAGAATTCTGTAAACAACGCGATATTAATCCCAAGTACTTCAGCTTGAAGCTTTCCAAGCGCAGAGCCTCTGAGGGCAGCCCTTTCGCGAAAGCGATTGTACTACCTGAGGTAGAACACACCAATTGCCTGGTTTTACAAATCGGCCACTGTAAAATTCTCTGCCCCAGCACCATGCCGATTCCTTCATTCGTTGCCCTGGTAAAAGCCTTGGCATGATTCAGTGGCCTGATTCCATTCCCATTTACCTGCATCGCGATCCCGTCGATTTCCGCAAGGCCATCAACGGGCTGGCAGTGATTGTGAGTGATTCCATGGCACTGGATGTGTACAGTTCGGCACTGTTCGTGTTCTGCAATAAAAACCGCTCACAACTCAAGGTACTCTATTGGGATCGTACCGGCTTTGCACTCTGGCAAAAGCGCCTTGAGCGCGATAAATTCAAATGGCCTCGCAAAGATTTGCTCTCAACACTCACGCTCACCCACGAGCAATGGGGCTGGTTACTACGCGGCTTTGATTATCGCGACTTTAAACCACATCACACCCTCCATTTTACCGATGTTGCTTAATCTTTTTTTGTATAATAGGCGCCATGACCGATGCGGCAGCCTTACAAAAAGAGAACGCGTTATTGCGTGCGCAATTAGCGGAGCGCGATGCCCAGATTTCCGTTCTCAACGAGCAGCTTAAAAAGCTCTTCAAAAAACGCTTTGGTGCTTCCAGCGAAAAATCCTCGCCCGATCAGTTGGGCTTATTTAACGAAGCGGAAGAGGTTCTGACCGATGATGTAGCTGAAGCAGAACCAGAAACCACCCCAGTTAAAGGCCATACCCGTACACAGAAGCCACGCGTAAGTATCCCGGATAATTTTCCTCGTGAAGACATTATTCACGATATCCCCGAATCTGAGAAAGTTTGTCCTCACGATGGTAGCACGCTAAAAAATATTGGCAGTGATAATCACGAGCAATTAGACATCGTTCCCGCTAAGGTCACAGTTATCCGCCACAAGCGATTAAAGTATGCCTGCCCCTGCTGTGAGGGCCACATCGTAACAGCCGCTAAACCCAAACAGCCTATCGAAAAAAGTATCGCGAGCCCCGGCTTGCTCGCGTTTATCGCCGTACAGAAGTATGGCGATGCGTTGCCACTGTACCGCCAAAGCGAGATGTTCAAACGCATCGGGATCGAGTTGGATCGCACCAATATGGCCAACTGGATGGTGAAATGTGGCGAGTTGGTTCAGCCCTTGATTAATCTGCTGATTGAGCATCTGCATAAACAGACTTACCTTCATGTGGACGAAACGCCACTACAAGTGCTGGATGAGCCAGGTAAAACCGCTCAGAGCAAAAGTTATATGTGGGTCATGGCTCATGACGGCGAAAAACCCGCGTGTATCTTCCATTATGCGGAAGGTCGCGGCCAACAGGTCCCGGTTAATCTGTTGAGTGCCGAAAACACCGCCATTATGGTTGACGGTTATGAGGGATATCAAAAAGCGTGTAACGACTACGGTATTACGCGCTTAGGTTGCTGGGCGCATGCTCGACGTAAGTTCAAAGAGGCGCAAGATCTCCAGAAAAAGGGCAAAACCGGCAAAGCCGATCAGGCACTGGCTTTTATCCGGCGTCTTTATGCCATCGAAAAACGCATAAAAGACGAACCTCCCGATAAACGCTTCGCGATTCGACACCAAGAAGCCGAGCCCATCCTCAACAAACTCAAAGACTGGATGGAAAAAAGTCTGCACACCGTGCCCCCAAAAACGGCAATCGGTAAGGCGTTGGTGTATCTCAACAATCAGTGGGATCGCCTCATCGCCTATCTGGAGGATGGTCGGTATCCCATAGACAATAACGCCGCTGAGCGCGCCATTAGACCGTTTACCATTGGCCGCAAGAACTGGCTATTTAGTAAAAGCCAAGCAGGGGCTAAAGCCAGTGCCAACCTCTATAGCCTGATCGAAACCGCTAAGGCTAATAAACTCAATATCTACGACTATTTAACGCACGTTTTTAAAGAGCTGCCCAATGCGCGCAGCATTGAGGATATTGACGCGTTATTGCCTTGGAATACCATCCTTGAATAGGGTGGGGTTCGTTTGGCGCTTACAGTATTTTGTAGGTTTGATGCTTGGTATCGAATATGAAGAAAATATGACGCTCGCTTTGCGTATTTTTAAGTGTGGTAGGCTCACGGGAAATTTGCATGGGTGTTAATGTTTAGCGTCAGACGTCCGCCTACCTAATTACCGAATACCTTTGACCTGAACACAATATTATTTGTAAACGAGGTCTGACCCCATTTTTGAACGAAGTTCGCACATGATTGCCTTGCATGCTGCAAATAATAAAGCAAATTTAAACAAGTTCATGATCCTTTAAAGCATCCTCCCATATGAATGCTTTATTTTGACTAAAATATTCGCGCAATATCCGACTAGCCTCTGGCACATTTGCATAGTCATTATCTAGATGTGAAAACAAGAAGTCTGATTTGCTTTTGTCAATTCTTCCGATTTTTGCTTCATTTCTAACTTTACAACAACCAAAACCATCAAATGATATGCGTACAAGGAAAAGGCTTCCATTTTCATCTATTTCAAAATCTGCAAAAACCGAATCATCTTGCAATGCTAAACAGAGCTTGCAAGGACGAGTCGCCATGATATCAGATCTACGAATTAGCATACTTTCTCGCATACTCAGCTAACGCTGCACACAAGGGGCATTTTGGCTAGAGTGGAGTATTGGGATAAAGTGGCGAAGCCACCCCAATGCGGAAAGGAAGCCAAAATGTCCCTGCTTAATGGCTATGTTATGCATTTTAGTGAAAAACACCCCAGCATCGACATGCCCCACCTACATCTCTCTCAATTAATCTAGTCAAATAATCTTGGATCTCCACGACATACTCATATGTAAGTATGGATTTTCGTTTTACCAACCCATACCCAAGATCTATTCCATTTTTACGATCTTCTTCATCTGGATCTATTAGCGCTATTTCTGGAAGTAGAGATCGGAGGCTTTCCTTTTCTTTTTTATTCAGTGGCCAATGATAAAAATCAATAATGAAATCTATTTCAACCTCCTGTGTAAAATCAAAACCTTGAGACTTTAATGACCTAAAAACATCTCCATCCGAATCATTTGGCCAGTTCAATTTTCTCTCCTAATGCATAACAATATTATTAGAAAGAAACTTTCCGTGTTTACACACGGAAACCATCCGCCTACCACGCTCACCCAATATCCGCGCCGTCGCTCGAAACCCTAAAAAACACAGGCACTCCACAACAAGTGGCAGATTCCCCCCTAGCGCAAATACGGAAACTTTCCGCCTTAATGCAATTAGGCGGAACCTGTATCTAAACGCTACCCCAATAACACAAACCCTATTACCTTCCCTTAACCATCCCACATAACAAACACCTTACAACAGCCCTAAAAAGCGCATTATCGAATAGCGCTTTCTACAAAGAGCTTTTGACAAGACCTTAAAAAAGAAATCAAGCGTAAGAGGAAGGGACTGGGACTGTATTGCAACTTTCGAGTTGTGCGAAGCGAGCCACCACTTAACTCAGCTGTGATTTGGCCGGTATAGGCTACCGGTAATTTGCTATTACGCACATTCACACGCTTTACTATCTCGGCATTTTGGTTATTGGTTAATACACAATCAAACTATTGTTAATGTAGCACCAATTAATTTGGCGCTCCACTTACTATTGAAGATTGGCGGGATTGGGCGCCTTGGTTTTTGATGTTGATACAGGTGTCACACAGTATTTTGTAGGTTTGATGCTTGGTATCGAATATGAAGAAAATATGACGCTCGCTTTGCGTATTTTTAAGTGTGGTAGGCTCAAGGGAAATTTGCATGGGTGTTAATGTTTAGCGTCAGACGTCCGACTACCTAATTACCGAATACCTTTGACCTGAACACAATATTTTTTGTAAACGGGGTCTGACCCCTTTTTTACCTTATGAATATATTTCCTTCATTTACGGCGCCTCAAATATAATATTCTGCCTAACACCGTATACACTACGTGGCACACCATCTATTATTCTAGGTTGATACTCAAATTTTGAAAGCGCCATAATTGCTGATTTAGTAAAACGCGGATTTGGCCCTTCTTTTACGACCCATATTTCCTTTGCCTTTCCTTTCTCGTCAATTGCGTACTCCAGAATTACGTTTCCTACTATTGTATTTTCTAAATCTTCAACTGGATATATGGGCTTCACTTTCTTTATTACTTTGTAATCCGAGTTGTCTTTTTTAATATATTTATTTTGATCACAAAGATATTGACCACCCCCTGTATCATATTTGATCTTTTTAGATACAAATAATCCATATGGCTGTGGTTCAGGTAGAAACTTTTTATTGTCGCCACCCACGAAACAAACAAGCAGTCCTTTCTTACCGAACAGTTTAAACTCTCGCACCGACAATACGTTAATTTGCGTAAGATCCTCGCCAGAAACGTCATAATACCCAAGATACTGCTTAACAAAGGCCATATAATCCAGCTTTTCTAGCAACCCATTCTTTTGCGGTCCCACTGGAGAAGCCAACACACCAAAAGAAAACATTACTAAAAAAGCAGCCATAAATAAACTATTCATCGATTACCCCCGTTAATTATAGCGCCTGGCTTTAGCGACGTAGTGTAGTTGGGTTTTATTTGTATCAACCAACACAAATAAAACCCAACGGAACGGAGTTCGCGCATGAGCCATTTGTTACATTTTATTCCGTTTTTACTTTCTTCTCCAAACAACATTCGGGTGAGTGTCTCATCCTTATCTATACGTGTTTTTACAACCTACAAAAATACTCATCAAAGTTCCAATCGGGTGACACTAAATAGAAACAAGCTCCATCCCATTTGTAACTCATTTTGTAGACTGAAAAAATACCTTGTTTAAATTCCACTGTGAATGATTCATTTGTTACATTTGATACTTCGTATGACATCCATTCCAATTTGTTTTTTTTAGATGATTCGTCTTTAAAGTAAATAGCCGCTTTACTCCCCCTGAAGACCAATGTCAGTTTTCCAAGCTCAGTTTCTAGAATCTCCCTGTGCTTTTTGGAAAGTATCTCATTGGTTTCTAGCGCGGCGATAGTTAGCTCCTTATTCGAGCGCCATTCTCCCTCAAGAAAGGATTCTTGCTCAACACATCCCACTAAAGAAACGGCAATCAGAAATTTAGCGTATCTCATAATCGCATAACGCCAGCAGCACCAGACCAAACTGTGGAGCTTGAATTTGTGCAAAAATGAGCGAAAGCGAATGAACAAATTCAAGCGTGGCAGTGTGGGTCTGGTTGCTGCGTTGGTTATGTGCTTTGCTCCTATAAGGGTTTTACATTCGTAGCACACGGACCTTTCTGACCCTGGCCCACAACAAATTCTACTTTTTGACCTTCATTCAGTGATTTATAGCCACCCATTTGTATTTCTGAATGATGAACAAATAAATCCTTTCCTCCATCATCTGGTGTAATAAAACCGAAACCTTTATCTCCGTTAAACCACTTTACTGTTCCTGTACTCATACTATTTCTCTTTTTTTGGTGAACTGTATTTTCTATTTACGCCCTTACCAAAACGTAATCAGTGTTTTAATCACGATGGGCACATAACGCCAAGTGCAGCGGCAGTTTGTGGAGTGGCATTTTGTGCTAGCGTAGCGTAGTGCACAAAAGAAGCCACGGAACAAACTGTCCGACTGGCACGTATTGTTATGTTCCGACCTGAGGAGCTCACTCCATATGCCTTAAACTGCCAATTTTGAACAAAAACTTCCAAATTTACCCATTAGAGCATATTAATTGAAGCCCTATCCATTGTATTATGACTCAAACAGACTAATATTAGGTATATTATTACGTCACTATTTGGAGAAAAATGGTCAAATATTGGCTTTGGGGGCATTTTAGTTATGATTATTGACATCACTATCACCAATTTTCGCTCAATCAGAGATAAACAGACCATAAGTTTATGTGCTGAAAGTACACCGAACCACCTTAAGAATAATGTCGCCTACCCTGGAGACGGTAAGATAGGTGTTCTCAAGACTTGCGGTGTATATGGAGCCAACGCCTCCGGGAAATCGAACCTGCTGCTAGCTTTCGAGGCATTGAAGTATATTATTTGTCGAAGCGGAGATCTCAAGGACGGAGACGAGATTCCTTGCTACGAACCATTTAAATTAGATCCCTCAAATCCCTTGGAACCGGTAGAATTTGAAGTTGAGTTTTATTGCTCAGATAGCAAGAGATACTTTTACTCTGTCTCCTTCGATAGCCATTCGATTCTAACCGAGTCTCTTGATTTCTACCCAGGAAGAAGTAAGGCCAACCTATTTAATCGGGGAAAGGGTGATGGCTGGAAAGACATTAAGTTTGGCACCCACTACAAAGGCGGTAAAAAACGAATTGCATATTTCGAGAACAATAGCTATCTCTCAAAAGCTGGGAATAGTCCAGATGCATCTGAAATTGTGAAAAATATATTTAATTATTTCAGGAAGGATATTTTTCATTTAGGCGTAGGAGAGCGGGTCGCCATGTTCGATTGGAAAAGTAATAGTGATACCGTTCAAAAGATTTCAAAATTACTTTGCTATATTGATACGGGTATTTCTAAGGTTGAATTTAAGGATAGTGATTTCAATGAGGACGATATTAGTTTTCCACCGTCAATTCCTGAAACTATTAAGAACAAGATATTGAGGGATAAGCGAAAAAAAGCATATTTTTCCCACAAAGACCAAAAAGGTGGCATAGTTAAATTTACTGAAGAAATGGAGTCTTCCGGCACGATAAAACTCTTTAACACCCTACCTTTATTACTTGAGGCTTTTGAAGATGGAGGCGTATTAATTTTAGATGAACTCGACAATAGCTTTCATCCTCATGTTGCTGAGTTTTTAATTTCATTATTTAATACTCCGGAGGTAAACAGCAATAACGCTCAACTTATTTTTACAACACATAATATAAACTTGATGTCTCCAAATTTACTTCGTAGGGATCAGATATGGCTTGTTGAAAAAGAAGATGGGGCTTCAATATTTCATAGTCTAGATGAATATGATCGATCAAAAGTAAAGAGTAACAGCCCATTTCGAAAATGGTATGAAGAGGGCAGGTTTGGCGCTATTCCACGAATAAATAAAGATAAGATATCAGAAATATTGCGGAGTGAGGCCAGCTAGATGCCCAAGAAACGACCAAGACCGGTTAGGCAGCCTAAAGCGGTTATGCACATCTACTGCGAGGGAGAAAAAACTGAGCCAAATTATATCAATGGCTATATAAACTCTAAGCACCAAGGTAATCGAAGGCTAAAAATAATACGGATTGAGAAAACCCAAAAAAACACTCCAATTCAGTTAGTCGAAGAAGCTCTAAAACAACAAAAGAGCCGCTCTATACCTGAAGAGGACATTTTTTGGGTCGTATACGACAGAGAATCAAATCAGAAGTACTCTGATGATTTACATAAGAAAGCATATGAAAAGGCGGGAAGTAGACTGAAAATAGCTATTTCAAATGTATGTTTTGAAATTTGGATATTATTGCATTTTCAAGAAGTTACTGCCCCATATATGAATTATGAGGATTTATATAGAAATAGCCAATTATGTAATCATCTTAAAAATATAGGTTTTAAAAAATATGAAAAAAGTGCTGCGTCGTTGTACCCTCTCCTTGATAAAAAAGTAGACGATGCGAAAATCAGAGCAGAGAAAATGAATGACGCCGCGAAAAATTCATCAGGAATAAACGACCCAAAACCCTATCAGCTGAATCCATTTACCGATTTGCACAAACTATTAGATGCCATCGATGATTTCATGAATAAAAATAAATAGCTGTAGAAAACATAACGCTTTGCTCACAGGCCGGAGCTGCGTAGCAGCGGAGGTCCAGCCCCAACTTGTTGGGGCGAGTGTGGAGCAACTGGTTAGACAACCCATATTGCTCTTACCACTGCACTAAAACCAACCTGATATTACTGTAATTGCACGATAAACATGAACTTTACCGCACAGCTTATTTCTTTAGCGCGATGAACGAAGCCGACTGCCAACGAACTTGCACTACAGTTAGGTAAAACAATATTGCTACCGGCAAAAGGCTCAAAGTTACGATTAACTTAGAGTAATTTTGTTTTACCGTTTTATGCCACCAGGAACGAAACCAGTACACCTAAATATTCGCGGTCGAAGGCTGCGGTTTCATTGCCAAATGGTGGAACCACTTACCTCATACCCAATGATTTATTTCACTTGAACCACGTTTAGCGACATGATTCTTGGGTTGTATAACGCCGCCAGCAGCGGCCGTAGTGGAGGCGCGAAGCGCCGGAACGAAGGTCCAGCCCCGCAGGGGTGTTGCTGACTGGCATTGTTATGGTTTTACCTCGACAAAAGAACCATTTTCTAATTTGTATTTACGTGAACTAGAAATACTTGGGCAGCACATTGAGTCTGAGTTTGAATAGGACAAACCTTCTATTAGGACCGTGTTACCTTCAATTTTTATTGTCTTGGTTAGAAACACCCCTTTACCTCCAACAATCACCTTTTCGTATTTTTTACCGTCAATTACGCCAACCATAGAACGAAAAAAATTATTTCCACAGCTACCGGGCGGAGACTCTTCCCGTTTATAGCACGGCCCTTCTATGGTGTACAAAACAATTTCAACTCTTTCATCCTTCACAACTTGCCGAGCACGGCAGTATTCAACGCCTCGAATGCCATTAGCATGTTTAGCTATTAAATCTTCTATAACAGCAGATACTTTTGGGCAATCCCCATAAGCATCCACAGATAAAAATAGGCTGGCAAATAATATAATTTTTTTCATGTGCGATGAACCATAACGCTCACAATAACGGGCCGAAAAAAGCGAAGCTTTTGGAGGTCCAGCCAGCTCGCTGGCGAGCGTTGATTGTTTTGTTAGAGCAGGTTTAAAAGTACGAAGTTTCCTTAATCTGAACGGCGTTCACTTCTGGTCGTGAAGAAATACATTCACCGGTGGTATAAATTGCTATGGGCTTACCCGACATATAAGCAGCTAACAATAAGCTGTATATGCGTTCAGAGGCGCTATTTGTCTCAGAAACAAAATACCCAACATTATTTTGAGTGCAGCCATCGACATTTATATTGATCTCTGTAGAAAATGCATAAGGGCCGTTTCCATGACCAGAATGAACTCTGGTTACTTTTCCTGCATTCTCCCAACCGGCGTAAGCCAAACATGGAAAAATAATGATAGCCCAACACAAAATGTATTTAATTTTTTTCATTTCAGATTTATCTCCTTCATTGGCTCTAACGCCGCGCAGCAGGGGCCGCAGTGTAGGCCTTTGGGTTTTGTGCTGGCGTAGCTAAAGCACAAAATTCAAAGGTCGGAACGGAGGTCCGCTGGCTGGCTTGGTTATGCATTTTTGCAAGGGTTTCTACGGAACACTTTGTTTTTGCGATAAATCTCATAAGTTCGTATGTAATTAGTGTTAAATAGGTTTTTTCAATGTGACGAAGCTTTCTTGCGCTGCCTTAATGTTGCTTCAGCATTAATTTTGTATACATAGCCGACTGTATTTTTTCTTTTCATCTTATTTAGGAGTACTGCACCTTTGTACGTGTATGGAAGTACTCTTTCATCGATTACTTCTACAATTAGCCCGCTGCTTAACCTTGCTTTAAAATATGGCTTAGCTCCATTTTTACTTTGCCCCGAATGGTAGCTAAGAATTTCTCCTTCAATCATGCCCAACTCGTAAGAAGGTTCGTATAATCTATAGGTTAAGAATGACATAATAAAAACTAATACAACTACCGCAAAAATAGCACCAATTACATTTTCATTTTTTAAATCTTCGATTTCAATCATCTTGCATAACGCCGCCAGCACAGGCCGGAGCACGCAGTGCGGAGGTCCAGCCCCGAAGGGGCGATTGTGCCTGGCCTTGTTACACGTTGCTGCCTATTTAAATACACCATTACTACCCGCCTGAGCAAAAATATTACCAAATACTAGCTCGCCACCTGTTAATTTGTAAGGAAGAAATACTATGACAGAGTAGCCAGATTCATGGTCTAGATTTATGGCTATTGCATCGGATTTTTCATTAGATTCCGGTAGAGGAACCCGGACGTCATAGACTAGAGCCGTAGCTTTATATTCTTTGGAATCTGCGGCCGAAATAAACGCCTTTTGTAACATGGATAAGACTTCAGATGATGGCGGGTGCTCATCGCCATCATAGGCGGCTACACTAACGATTTTACCTTCATGAGTCAGAGCCCCGCCGTATGGAAAAAACTCGCCATGTTCGGTAAGTAATTGCTCAGCTAGTGGCAGCACTGCATCCATAAGTTGTTGCGATTCTTCCTTGCCAGCTTGCATATCTCCTCCAAAGCAAAGAGAGCTAAAAATGATGAATGTTGCAATATGGTTCGTTTCATAATGACGTGTAACGCCGCGCAGCAGGGGCCGCAGTGCAGGCCTTTGATTTTGTGTCAGCGTAGCGACAAGTACAAAATTCAAAGGCCGGAACGGAGGTCCGCTGGCTGGCTTGGTTATGTTTTTGCATTAAGTTTTAAATATACAAATAAAGCAATTATCTCCAAGAGACGAAACAACCATACCCATCGTAGGTAAACACTATGACTTCGAACCCTGGGATTATTACTATTCACTGCATCACTAAAAACATATATGAGCAATCTTATCGATATTTTTCTTGACCAATAAGACATTTCCGGCTTACCTAAACCACTATATATTTCTGGGCTGTATGTACGCAGTTCTCTAGCAAGGTCTCTGCTTGCAATAAATGCATATATCTCCTGAGATACGACAATTAATATAAATACAATTTCCATGTGTGAACATAACGCCCTGCAGCAGCGGCTGGAGTGTAGGCGTTTGTTTTTGTGCTAGCGTAAGCGTTAAAGCACATAAACAAACGCCGGAACGGAAGTCCGCTGGCTGAGATGGTTATGCGCTCCCCTCACTTTAACAACCCTATTGCAGTAAATACATATTCGGGTTCGCCACGTTTGGACAATTCTTCCTTTGCTCGCTCATACTCAAGAATATCGTAAGGCAAACCATTCTCCATAATGCCTACATACCACTTCCCTTCTTTAAGATTTACAAACTCACCGCAGAAATAGTTCTCCCTATGGAGCTGCTTGAGCCTACCACGCTGACTTCCCCAACCGTGCAGAAGCTCGATTTCGGAATATTCTCTACCATTTTTCTTTGAAGCCCAAACCAAATTCGCTTTGAAAACTGTAACATCTTTCGCCGACTTCAGCTGTGCAAGAAAGCTCTCTTCATGGGTTGGCGGATGAATATATTCGAACTCACCATACGGATTAATAGGCGGAATCGATAGAGGCATCATCGGAGAACATGCCAACCCATAATTCACAATAACCAGTAATAAAACAAAAATGGTGATTTTCATACTACGCATAACGCAATTAGCACCTGCCCGCACTGCGGAGCTTGTTTTTGTGCAAGAATGAGCGCAGCGCTTGCACAAAAACAAGCTCCGCAGTGTGGGTCAGGTGGCTATAATGGTTATAAAGCAACACCTCCGACACCTTACACATTAGCGCACCGGAAAATACTACTATGTTTAATTTCTACCCCACTCCTCGACACTTAAGGAACGAAGCCGCAATACTATTCAAAGGTTTCTTGGCACTTTTGTAAACAATGAAATTGTAACGCGTGTGCCACTTACCCTGCGATAATTTCGAAAGTAAGTACCACTAACTAAATGACACGTTAGCGATCTTTATGCCTCCAAACCTTCGGTAGCGACTAACCAAAAACACTTGCTAAAACCTTTATATCTCCAGCCAACCTACACTCTAAATATGTACTCGACGCGTTATAACGCTGAGGTAACTTGCACGGCTTGCGGAGTGGCTTTTTGGGGTAAAGTGGCGAAGCCACCCCAAAAAGGCACGTAGCAGGCTGTGTCAAGTTGACCGACTGGTTATAAAGCGACACCACCTAACTCCCTGCGCGACAGCGCACCGAACGGAGCCACCTAATTTAAATTCTTCTCCGTACTTTGTGAACCCACGAAGAACGAAGCCTCAATACTTTACAAAGGTTTCTTGGCACCTTTATGGATTACGAATTTTTAGCAATGATGGCACCTACCCTGAGATAAACTTAATAGTGAGTACCACTGAGCTTGCTAGGCGCTAGAGCCAAAAAAACCTACAAACTTCGCGAACCGATAAACCCAAAATGCTCGCTAAAACTTATATCTACAATTCCGCGCTACACTCGATTAAAACCAACTCGACGCGGTATAACGCTGCGCAGCAGGGGCCGCAGTGTAGGCCTTTGAATTTTGTGCCAGCGTAGCGACAAGCACAAAATTCAAAGACCGGAACGGAGGTCCGCTGGCTGGCTTGGTTACATTATTTCAATATGTGCACATATTTTCCCATGCAAGTTGTATCTCCATCTTCTATATAAATACGCACTGTTTGATCCCCAACAAAAGCAGCGAGAAGAGTTGAATATACTGCAAGATTGTTATCTGTATCGCTTTTTGAATAGTCTAGTGCATGCCCCGCCGGGCAAGAAGGACTCCCACTGTCCATATGAAATCTAATTGAGGCTGGTAGATATGTAGGCTCCAAGACTTTTATCTTACCTCTAATTTCCTCCAGCGCCGTTGAGTCCAAGGCAACAAAAACTGTAGCGCCGAATAGTAAAGTTTTAACAATATTTTTCATTTTTATGGTTTTTCCTTCTATCTTTTAAAATGTAACGCCGCTATAAGCAGCCGTAATGGAAGTGATTGTTTTGTGCTAGCGTAGCGGACAGCACAAAATCAAGCACCGGAATGGAGGTCTGCTTGATAGCTTGGTTAGAAACGTTACCCCTTTGGACCCGTTAAATTTTGCTTGATTTCTTCTATATACTCTTCGACTGTATATTTTTGCCACGCAGGATCCAGCCTTTGTAGCTCTTTAAAAGAAGCAAGTGCTGCGCCCCACTCTTTTCTACGATAGCGTGATATCGCCATAAACCAGTGCGCATTTGGATCGTGTGGATAATTATTATTTCTATCCCAAGCTAATTCAAACAGCTTATCGAATTGCCCAGCATCTTCATATTGGTGGGCTTCTGCGAGAAATGAATTTCGTGCTGCTGACTCCAATTCAGCCTTTCGGTTACGAAACGTATAAACCATGTTCATGATAAACCATAAAACAATAATTATAATGCAACCGAGAATTGCACAAAGGATCCACTTGATAGCTACAAGCTCATTTAAAATTAAACTATTCATCTCTTGCTCATACTTCTAACGCCCAGCACAGGGGCCGTAATGTAGGCGCGAAGCGCCGAAATGGAGGTCCAAGCCGCGCAGCGGCTGAGCCTGGTGCTGATTGTTATGTTTTTTATTCACACTGCTCTACTTTTGAAGCCTTCGAACAGCAATTTTCATATTCTTTGACGATAGTGGATAAGCTATGACTAAATGGCATATCAATACAGCTAATGGAATTAGCCACGACGAGAACCCAAAAATTATTAAAACCAAGACTAGAATCATTAAAAAAGAAATGGAGAGAGGGCTAAACCACCCAGAATAATAATTTGAATCCCATATCAACTTTGCATCAGACTCAGAAATATTCTCTACTTTTGCTAGATGCCTCCTAGAAAGATACATACTCTCACCTCAAACATAACATTTGAATCTGCGTCATAAAGACGCATATTTCCCAAAAGGCGTCCTCAAGGCAGATATCTCCGCCCTCAAAAACCCCTCTAAACGAATAAATCGTTTAATTTCAACAGCATGGTACACCTAGTTCATGCTTTACCTTTAGTGTATATACGCCGTAGGGCGAATATACATGGAAATATTTTAAATATTTTCGTTGAAAAGTGCACCATTCCTTGAGGACGAATAACGAGACTGTAGAAAAACTCTTGCAGTACATCTTGTATAAAAATCATGCGAAAAATCGTATTCCTACGTGCATGCTAACCATTTTCAGCCATATAAATGACTTCCCATCGCACTCTCCTTGCGAAAATATTTTCGCTACGACACACGTTAGAAATTTTCTGCAGTCTCAACGCCGCTATAAATTGCGGCTTCAGAGTTGATTGTTTTGTCGTAGCGTAAAACCACAAAAACAAGCGACGGGAAAAACGTTGGCTGGTGCAGCCTGTTAGCTGGTCATGTCAATTTCAACAGGTTCAGCATTTTTAAATAAAGACTTTGCTTGCTCGAATATTTTATCTCTATTCTTTGGGTGGACTGAGATATCGATTGCAAATGTTGACTTGTAAAATATTGAGAGACAGCCAGCCTTTTGTATTTTTACTATATGTGATTTTTTTATTAACCTTCCCTTCGTCTTGTAAAATCT
Source organism: Alteromonadaceae bacterium 2753L.S.0a.02 (assembly GCA_007827375.1). Lineage (NCBI taxonomy): Bacteria > Pseudomonadati > Pseudomonadota > Gammaproteobacteria > Alteromonadales > Alteromonadaceae > Alteromonadaceae bacterium 2753L.S.0a.02. Next base: position 1,454,519 of record VISH01000001.1, on the reverse strand, counting down.
AGCGTATGAGGTAGATCTGACCCGCACAAACTCACCTTCGTCCGTGAATGTAAGTTCAGGTCGATCAAAGTAATTTTCTTTATTGAGCCTGCGGACGACTATCATGATCAAAGCAGAGCTTAAACCGGTTATCAAAAATTCCATGATGCCTCAATACCATTAACATTTGAATCTGCATCATACAGACTTATATTTCCGATAAAACGCCCTCAAGACAGATATCTCTACCCCAAGAAAACCCACACAAACTATTAAATCGTTAGAATTCAGTAGCATTGATTTATTTTCTTCAATCTTTACTTTTGATACACAAGCGCCTAAAAGCGAATAGGTACGGAAGTATCACAAATTTGTTATTTAATAAAACGCCTTTCAGTAACGACGCGTAACAATTCGACGGCAGGTGAACACAACTACCCGATACCACACACTCTCATCAATTATTTCAAACTGCCCAAACAGCAAGCTCACAACAAATAAAACAACCCAACAAATCTAAAACCTAGCACCGCTCTCCGTCTTAATCGACAATATTAACCCAGAAACGCTTCAACATTGATCAATGTTACATAATTTTTCGCGCCCATTATTAAGTTAATATTGGTGCCACGCCGATCGATTGTTTGCCGCCCTTGTAATACCGCTTTTCTCAAACACGACGCCAGTTCGCGACAGCTACAATGGCGCAGAGGCGTTCACACGAAACGAAACCCAGCCTACCAACTGCAGGCTCAACACATTAAGGGAGTTTGCGTTGGTAAATTTGGCTTGCTGTGGCTGCGATTCGCTTTACGCTAAGGAGGTGGAGGGTGCATGCCGGAAGAGATTGGCTGTTGTTGGCGCACGACGGGCGTCGGGCATGTCTGGACGGGTGCCGGTGAGGTCAGAACGGGTTTCGGGTATGTCAGGACGGGGTGCCGCTCGTGTCAGGACGGGTGCCGGTGTGGTCAGGACGCCGTTTTGACAGTGCAAGTATGGCTGCCGCTTATGTCAGGATGGGTTCCGGTATGGTCAGGACTCGGTTTCGGGAGCGCAGGTATGGCCGCCGCTTATGTCAGGATGGGTTCCGGTGTGGTCAGGACTCGGTTTCGGGAGCGCAGGCATGGCTGCCGCTTATATCAGGATGGGTTCCGGTGTGGTCCGGACTCGGTTTCGGGAGCGCAGGCATGGCTGCCGCTTATATCAGGACGGGTTCCGGTGTGGTCAGGACTCGGTTTCGAGAGCGCAGGTATGGCTGCCGCTTATGTCAGAAGGGCTAGCGGAGCTGTCAGATCGGGTGCCGGAGGTATCAGGCCGGGTGCCTGCGTAATTGGGATGAGCTTATCGGGCAATCGCTGCCACGCTCCACCCTAATCGTCTTTAATCAGCCGCGCGTTCTTTTTGCGGCGGCGGCCTTAGGCGGCTTTGCTTGGTGTGTAACGCGTACTGGTTAAAAAACTATTAATTAAACCGTTTTGGTCCTTAACTCACGGTTTAAATATCATCTCGCCCTCCCCCGACAGGCGTCCAATCATGGGAGTTTGTAAACCATCCGTTTTTTTCGCCACCTGAAATCGCACATATAATAAAAGCTCACTGAGTGATATCACGCCGTCTTCAATAATATCCGCCTCGCCTTGTAAACCTTTTGTCAGATAATAGGTAAAGGTGCTCATGGCGAGCTGATGATCCATTTGGGCCTTTTGATCGGCCATGCCGGCCGTTAGCATGTGCGAGCCGGATTTCGTGGCAATGCTGATCTCCTGATATTGTAGATCTTTGTCTATCACGCCCAAACCGGAAGAACAGGAATCTAAAATTACCAACAGGTGTTGTACCGATTTTTGTTGAATTTTCTTCATTAAATCTTGGAGTTCTCCCAATTCAATGCAACCGGCGTAACGGTCATCCATGGCACAGTCATTTGCGGCAATAAAACCCTGACTGCTGAGAATTGGATTTGAGAATCCGTGCGACGAGATATAGACAACGACCCGATCACCAGACTTGATCTTGCCGGTAAAGGATTTTATTGTTTCGACAATCGTGTGTTTGCTTTGACCTTCTGTGAGTGTCTCGACCCGAAACCCTAAGTTCGATAAGGTTGCCGCCATCATGCGGATATCTTTCGCAACGTAGCTCAATGGACTGAAGTGTTTATCTTGAAATTTATCCACGCCGATAAGCAAGGCATGACTGGAACGGTAAATGTTGTCGATATCAATTGCGCTTAAATCAGTCTTGAAACTTGGCCCGGCGACGGTCTTGATAATGGGCTTTGAGACAAAGGCACGATCCAGGTCAAAATCATAAGTGGCATTGGGTACCGGATGCCACACGTCTCTGGCATCTCTGTAACGGGTTCTGAGCTCGAAGAGGTGCGGGCCTTTATTCAGAAAATAATATTGCGCCGCTGTTGTTGTCGCCCACGGTGTCCATTCCTCATGCTCCGGTAACATTCGGTATTGATACTGCACGCTATTTTTATACTCTGGCCGGATATGCCAAGACAGAACCAAGGGCTCTTGTGAAAAGCCGGGTGCTATGCCCGTTTCAAGCACCAAGTCTTTACCATTCACTTGTAGGTACGCGGAAAAAGGCGGTTTATCGACTTGTTCGCTGGGTTTTACCCAGATACGAGCAATTCGGTGATTCTCGCTCGAATACTGGTAAAGATGATTTTTCAGCAAACGTTCTTCGTTAGCATTCAAAACAGTAACTTTGTTACCGGCCTCCTTACCGAGCGCATAATCGATAATATAGGAAAGTTCATTGTAATATATGTCAAAATTATCCACTCGGTTTGGTGCGAAGAAATAAACACAGTCAGAAATTTTAAATGAGGCTGACGAGCGCTTGCGTTTTTTTTCATCCAGCCGAACAAACAAGCTGTCGGCCTGCGCAATGCGCAGCGCCCTGATGGTTTGTGCTGCCGTGCTGATCAAAGCATCGGGCTGCACCTCCATAAGCAGCTCGCGCTGAACTCTTTCAATGGCTTTTTGCAGGTCATTGTTGAATGTGCTGTCTAGCGGCCCGTGATAATATTTTAATTCCTTCAATACCTTCTTTATTTTGCGCACATCGCTCGCGTGATTAGCGCCGTTTTTGCCTACCGAGCCTTCGATATCGAGTTGTGGGGTGAGAAAAAACACCGTATAAATATTATCTTTATGCAAACTTGAGAAAGCATAACGGTTGCTGCGGTAGCATAGCTCGACCCGTTTGCCCTGCTCCACAATATGAGTTTTTCTACTATTTAAACCATTAATGGCTGTATCGCCAATAAGCTTGGAGCCAGCAAAGGCCGCATTGTGGATACAAACGCAAGCAATGGTAATCGCCAGCCAATGCCATTTATTATCGCGGCGTTTCATCCTTGTTCCCTCAATAACAGCCTTTTTAACGGTTTATTTCCTGCAGGGTGGTTTCGATTGAACGACTGCCAGGAAACACCAACTTACCGAAATTCGCGTAGACCAGGGCATCTTCGCGTTTACCCTGTTGATGGCTGAGGTCTGCGAGATTGTTGGTTATTTTTTCAAATTCGGGAACCCCATGGAGGATGGCAATATACTGCTGTTTTGCCTCAGACAGCTGGCCTGCGACATGCAGCGTCTGCGCGCTGTTGTAAGCCTGCACAAGCTCGTCAAATTTTGTGATTTCTTTGCCGTCTTCAGCCGCTTTTTCGATGATACGTTTGACGACTGTGCCCTTCGGGTTCTGGCCGATGGTTTCTTCATACCTCGCCATTTTGCCCACCGCAATTGAAATTAACACAGAGCCAAACAAGGCAAAAAAGATACCTGGAGAGGCTCCCACCAATTTGAGTTTGAGATTTCCGTATTGGGCATTCAAATCGGCCTTATCGACAAGATTGATCATGAACAACTTGAAACCGAGCCAACACAGGAAAGCCCCAACGATCATCGACACGAGTAATTCCAGGGTTCTTGTATAGATAAAGATCTCCGACACGGTGTTCTCCTTTAAAGGTCGGGCACCTCACATTAACTTCAGCCTCTCCTTCATGGCTGTTTTAGGAAAACCGAAACAGCCGTTTTTGCGAAGTGTTTTTACGGCTATGCATCAAGGTGGTGAAATGTATGTCATTTAAAAAAATGTCCGAATTAGAGCAGGTTGCAACGCTCAGTAATTGTTCCTGCAATTACCGCAAAGGCTCAAAAAAACGTTTGGATTTCGACAAATTATAGGAGGGTTAACTTTCTGCGCAGTTAAATATTCACTGTGTATGACAGATAATTCTACCTATTCAGCACATTATTGCTGAATCCACGCGCCATTCATCCCGAATACGCATAAACTGCCGCCCCCAAACAACAAATCCCCTTCTATTCGTAGAGGTTTTAGCGATCAACAGGGGCGGCTCTTATGACTTAAGCCATGAATATGGAGTTTGTTAAATATGTCTGGCCGAAAGCTTGTTTTTACGCCTTACACTTTTTAGCGCGTCTACTTACAGGGTATCTCGAAGTCGATATGGTAATGCTCATCGTGCCTGACCCAGGAACGCTTTTTCGAAAACTGAATATTCGAAGACAGATACTGAGCATCCCTTGTGCTCATTAAATTGTGTTGAAGTTGAGGGTCGAATATCACTCGCCAGAGATCGAAACCGCGTTTTTTGGACTCTTTATGCAGCGCAACTATGTGACCCGCCATGGCTTCATAATCAATGGTGAATGCTTCAAAGTTACTGTTCGAATCGAATTCAATGTTATAGCCAAATTTGTTAAATAGGTTTGTTGGCAAGTGAACCGACTTACCGGCTTTATTTATCACCGGTACCATAAAATCGACTGACAAGCCATTTTTATGGGTTTTATGGGGTTTGAATATTCCACCTTCTTTAAACCCGGTTTCCGCATATTTAAATACCTTGCCAGGCTGGCTGGTTTCGAGTTCTTTATATGCCGCCAGAATAATCGCCCTTACCTCGGAATGCACATAGGTGCGCCCCGCCATTCGTGCAATTGCGCTGTAGGCTTCAAAATTCGCACCCGAGGCAGGAAGCTCCACACCATTCTCAAGCCTCCCGTCGGCAGTAGTGCCGTAACACACACTTTGTGCTGCGAACACAGATGATGCCAATAACATAAAAACGCCAAGAAAATATTTCATTATCGCTAAGGCTTTACCCCTTCAACAGTACTGGTGTGTTAGCTCCGAGCCGCGACATAAATGCCGCTTCCGATTAAGGTGGTACCCGCTGCGCCTTTTAAAATAAAATTCTTGGCAGAGCGGGTGTAGATGGATGCGGCTTTTGTCGCTAAATAGGCGTACATAAGCATTACCCCGCCAACGGCAATTGTGGCGATTAAATACACCAGAATCGCGGTAAACAGCGAAATGCTTGATAGATCCAAAAATGTTGGGAAGAAGCTGAGGTAGAAAAGTATGGCTTTCGGGTTGCCGAGCGTGGTTACCAGCCCGGCTGAAAAACTTGCAATAGGGTTTGAACGTTTAACGGCACTGCTCGAAGCGGTTTTTTTAGCGTCGATAAAAAGACAAATACCCAGCCAAATTAAGTAGGCCGCGCCAAGGTATTTAATGACAATAAACAAGTCACCCAACATCTTAGAGAGGGTTGCCAAGCCAGCTAAAGCCAAAGTAATAAACACATAGTCACCGGCAACAATGCCTGCCGCAGCGGAAACCCCATGAGAAAAACCACCCACAGACGACCTCGCGGTTACGCAAAGCACACCTGGCCCGGGAATCAAGGCCAGAACAATCATGGTGACGAACAGGGTTAAGCTTGTCGAAATAGACATTGTAATTTCCTTAAGGGGCTGAGATTGCGCCCATACATCTGATGGTACTTTCATTGGTTTGCAGGCTTTTTAATTGGGGGCAGGAGCATGCAGAATATTTTATTTTAAAGCTTTGACTTTGCTGTGGCCTATTTATTACGCTCTTATTGATAACGCCCTTAGCTATTACGCCCTTAGTTATTACGCCCATATAAGCCAGCGCGAAGTCATACCCCAAAGAAAAAATCCCCCATGCTACGCGCAGCGACACAACTATTCGCGCCTTTGGATCAAAACACCAGGCCACCCGGCTATTGAACTTTTGTACCGTATATTCCTATTTCGTTTTTTATCGCGGTACGCAGGCCCGAAAATAATTTTATGATGTCGCTATTTTCGGTGCTTTCACGAATCAGCGCTTCTCTGGCATCAAGGTACAGCTCTCTCGTTTCATTACTCAGAAAAATACCATTACCCGCTTCGTAGTACCACTGCCAGAGCGCAACGTACAATTCTTTTCTTTCCTGTGGTGTGAGTGCCTGCTCTCGAGCGCGTGAGGTGGGTTGGGTTATTTCCCAGAGTTTTCTGTAGGAGGGTAGGCGCCGTTCTGCAATTCGTACGCGAGTGCCGACATTTTCTTCCAGCCCCACGCGGTAATCGTGAAGTTTTCGATTTATCCAAAGCCCCACAATAAGAATTAAAATACCGATGAGCAACTTATCAATTAAAATGACGATCAGGTCTTCCCATATCATGGTCATTGTCCGTTTGATGTTGTTGGCGTTTTTTTACGACGTTTTTTTACGACTTTGATTGCCCCTGGCAGGCGGAGTTAATCGCGCTCCCAAATAATTTTAAAGCCCAGAAAATACGGCTTAATGTCGTAACTGTCTACCTGCTTGTACTCTTTATGCTGGTTTGCGATTTGCTCCGGCAATTGATCGGCTCCCTTGGCGTTCCAGGGTATTGTCATAAAACTTTTAGTACCCTCGTGTAAGCTCCATTCCACCATTTGGCCTTTTTTGGTGTGTGCCGCGGTAACATAGATTTGGTCGATATCTTTCCAGCGCATTTCGGAAACCAGTGCCGCATTTTTTTGTTTCACCAGCCTTACGGTAGCGTCGCTGTAGTGCACTTCCATTTTTCGGCCATCCAACACCTTAAATTTCGGCATTCCCCCCTGAACGGTTTTTTTACCGCCAAAGGCTTCGTACACATACACACCGAGTAGAACGAGTGTTGCCAACCCGAAGAAAATTACTGCGGACCAGGCCAACACTGTTGGCGCGTCGGTTTGAAAAAGTGCAAACAGGCCCAGCGCCGTGAGCGCGATCGACGACAGGAGTGCTTTTAGTCTTTCCATAATCTGATTTGATCTCCGCGCTGTAGCAAAATTTGCCGGCGTGCTCACAAGCTGCCTGCCAGCCTGTTTTAATACTAGCTATTGTTAACACCGAGGCTTGTTAACGCTAGCTCTTGTTAACACAAGGGCCTGTTAACCCTGAGCTCGCCGGAATAAATAATCACCGATACCGGGTAAAAATAAAATCTTTATGAATCGCTACCGGGTGAGGTTTCGGGAGCATCCAAAATATCGGCCGGGAAGTTTGCGGCCAAAAGGTCGATGAGTGCCCGCACCGAGGGTGGTAAACCGCGCCGGGTGGTAAACACCAGGTGCACCAGGCCTTGCTGCCCATGCCAATCGGGTAACACGCGAACCAATTGCCCGTCACTCATGGCCTTTTGGCAAACATGGTAAGGCAAGAGCGCAACACCTAAGCCCGCGATAGCCGCTTCTCGCACCGCGAGCATATCGCCACAACCGAGTCGCGCCTGGTGGCGCAGCGCAAGGGTTTTGCCATCCCGATTTTCGAGCGCCCACTCGGTTTCAGCATCTTCGTGGTTCGTTGCCAATGTTGCGAGTTGGCTCAATTGCTCTGGCGTGTGCAATTGATTCGCGATGGCCGGGCTGGCCAGCAGAATACGGGTTGAGCGGCCAAGGCTGCGCATGGTGAGTTCGGCATCGCTGGTTAAGGCTACGCGTACCCGCAAAGCCAAATCGATGCGCTCCTGAATCAGGTCGACCGGCCTGTCGGTGGCGAGCAGTTGCAAACGCACTTTTGGGTAGCGCTGCAAATAGCTTTGTATTAATGAAGCGATGACTTCGATCATGCCGGTGGGGCAGCTGAAGCGAATAAGGCCATGCGGCTCGCTTTGCGCCTGTGCCACCAGGGCTTCTGCCTGCGCGGCCTCCAACTGAATGGAGCGGCAGCGCTCAAAGAATAATTGCCCCACGTCGGTGACCCGAAAACGCCGGCTTGAGCGTTCAATTAAACGCAGCCCCAAACGCTCTTCGAGCCGCGCAATACGTCTGCTGAGCTTGGATTTAGGTTCGTTCAGGGCGCGTGCCGCTGCTGCGAAACCGCCGTGAGTGACCACCTCGGCAAAATAGGCAAAATCGTTAAGATCTGTTTTCATTGTTCCCATTATAGAACGCTACACCTCATTTTCGCCTACTACCGAGTGTTTCGTTGCAAATATATGCTTGTTTCACAAGGCAAGGCGGTCTTGCCCAACATTCAGGAGACAAACCATGAACAGCTTCGACAACAAAGTAGTGATAGTAACTGGCGGCACCAGCGGCATCGGTCTGGCCACCGCTAAAGCATTTGCAAGCCAGGGCGCAGCGGTGTTTATTACCGGACGTCGCCGCGAAGCCCTCGATGCGGCCGTAACAAGCATTGGCGGGAATGTAACCGCGGTGCAGTGTGATGCGGCCAGGCTCGACGACATCGACCGGCTGTACGACACCGTTCAACAGCAACATGCCCATATCGATGTGCTCTTCGCCAACGCCGGGCTTGGCGAACTGGCGCCGCTTGGCGCAATTACCGAGGCGCACTTTCAAAAGACCTTCGACACCAATGTAAAAGGCACCCTGTTTACGGTGCAAAAAGCCCTGCCGATGTTGCGCGACGGCGGCGCGATTATCTTGACCTCATCGACCACGGCTACCGCCGGTACCGCGAATTTCAGTGTTTATTCTGCCAGCAAGGCCGCGGTGCGCAATTTTGCCCGCAGTTGGATTCTGGACCTTAAAGAACGCAAGATTCGCGTGAATGTGGTTAGCCCTGGGGTAACCGATACCGCCGGCCTTAGCGATCTTTTTGGCGGCGGTGAACAGGCGGCCAACATCAAAAATGCCCTGGCCGAGCAAATTCCCGCTAAGCGGGTGGGGCAGCCGGAAGAAATCGCCAACGCGGTTCTCTTTCTCGCCTCCGAGAACGCGAGTTTTATTAACGGGATTGAGCTGTTTGTGGATGGCGGTATGAATCAAATCTGATGGTTTGAGTTTCGCAAAACAGCAACACGGCTGAAACACAGCATAAATATTCCGCCCCTTCGAATGGAGGGGCGGAATATTATGCCACACGCACAAGTTTCTCCTCCCGCAACTGGAGCCTGCTCTTGCGGGGCATACGCCAGTTGTGTATTGGATGTACCGTGCAAGTTAGAGGCTACCGTGCAAGTAAGATTCTAGTGTGCCATTAAATTCAAAAATTAAAATTATTCACAAGCGCACTACATATCTAGACATGTTATTTCACTAGCAGATTATTTTGGTGAGTCAAACTATTTTATAAGTTCTACTAGTTTAGAACTTCAACCATCTTATAAGTTAAACCATCTTATAAGTTCAACTATTTTATAACTTCAACCATTTTTAATGGTTTATGAAACTACTAACACCAGGCTGGCATTTAAAAGAATGAATTGTCACTCAGCCACAAATGTAAAAAGACTGAAATATTTAGCGCGCGATTTATTGGCGAAATAATTTAATATTTATTAACAAATGCAGTAACGATAATACGACTTTAATCAAACCCCGGCATGCTACGGCCTCCTTTAACCACAAGAGCCAATAGCGTGAAAAAATATTATCTATTAATGTTTGCTTTTTTATTTATTTCTGCCGAGGGGTTTGCAGCCAGTTTAACGAATGGCGTCACCGTTTCTGGCCTTTCTGCTGCCACTGGCAGTTCGCTAAGCTACAGCATTGCCGTTCCCTCTGGCGCGACCAACTTGAATATCGAAATTTCTGGCGGCAGCGGTGATGCCGATTTGTATGTGCGTGCCGGCAGCGCGCCAACCACTTCCAGCTATAATTGTCGACCCTATTTAAGTGGCAATAACGAAAGCTGCAGTTTCAGTCAACCTTCGGCAAGCACGTATTACATTATGGTACGCGCCTACTCCAGCTTTTCTGGTGTGTCTTTGCTTGCGACTTATGATGCCGGCAGTTCTGGCGGCGGCTCTGGTGGTTCAACACCGCTGAATAATGGCAGTTCGGTTTCTGGCTTGTCTGCCAGCACCGGTAGCTCACTGCAATATTCCATCGCGGTACCGCAAAACGCGCAGGATTTGTCGCTAAGTATTTCCGGTGGCAGCGGCGATGCTGATTTATACGTAAAGTACGGCGCTGTGCCTACTTCGTCTTCTTACGATTGCCGCCCCTATTTAAGTGGTAACAGTGAGAGCTGTGCGTTTTCGACGCCGCAGGCCGGCACCTATTATATTTCGCTGAAAGCCTACAGCAGTTTTAGCGGTGTAACGCTGAGTGCAAGTTATTCTTCCGGTTCTGGTGGTGGCTCTGGCAGCAGCGGCGCTACCTGGAGTGGTTTTCAAAGTTATTATGCCGATGCCATCGGCTTGAGCGGCAATGCATTGCGCAGTGCCTTACACGAAATTTCGGCACGCAACCACAGCCGTATGACGTACTCGCAGGTGTGGTCTGCATTGAAATATACCGATGAAGACCCGAACAACAGCAACAATGTTATTTTGCTTTACACCGGTCGTTCGCAGGCGAAGAGTTTTAATTCCAGCGGCAACAGCGACCCGGATGCCTGGAACCGCGAACACACCTGGCCGAAGAGTCACGGTTTCCCCAGCTCAAGTGATTGGGCTTACACCGACATTCACCACCTGAGACCCGCCGATGCTTCGGTAAATTCCACGCGCAGCAATAAAGACTACGACAACGGCGGTTCGAGCATTAGCGAAGCTTCCGGCAACTATACCGATTCTGACAGTTTTGAACCGCGCAATTCGGTTAAAGGGGATATCGCCCGCATGATGTTTTATATGGCGGTGCGTTACGAGGGCGGCGACAGTACCGGCACCGACGATTTAACGCTGGTGAACTACACCGGTACCAGCGGTGCGAATCTGGGCAAGTTGTGTACCCTGGTAAGTTGGGCAGCGCAAGACCCGGTTAGCAGTGAAGAAATCGCACGGCATGCGCGCATCGTAGAACGCCAGGGCAACCGCAATCCCTTTGTGGATTATCCGGCGTGGGTAAATGCGCTTTGGGGCAGCAGCTGTAATTAATTTATAGAGCTTCACTAAAAGCCGATGTTTTTGCATCGGCTTTTTTTTAGCGGGGTAAAACAGGCGATTAGCTGAGCGGCAGCGGGTTTGGCCGCAACACCCTACCCAGCGCGCACCAAAAGCAAGCCTTTCAGAAGATTCCGCATTTTCTTTAACCTAAGGATGATCGCCAAAATATGACCTACTCCGAGCTTTACCTGGTAACTCTTTCGCATTTTTTAGCTTATGTACGCACTAATAAAATCAAGTGTGAGTCGTCGCACAATGAAATACGGCCTGTTACTTCATACTTAATTCCATAAAAAAGGTTTTTCTGGATTAATAAGGCGCAGTTAAGAGGGCGCAGTTAATAGGGCATAGTTAATAGGGCACAGTTAAAAAGGCTTATTAATAGCCGAGCTCGTTCTCCGTGAAATACCGAATACCCCCGCAGTCTATAAACGCTTAATTTACGTGCATTCGCACACGGAAAGGCAACAGTCGAACTGTCTGCTGCTTTGACTCAAATATTTATTCCATACATAGCAATGCACATTTATAGCGTAGTTGCCCTTGCGCCTGCCTCTGTGTCTTGGGCAAGAATCACATTAGGTGGATTATGAAACGACTTTTCCTTTTTGCAGTGCTTGGTATTGTGCTGTCGTGCTTAACGGCTTTATTTAAACTCGAAAATGACAGTCGCCTGCAGGCCGGTGTCACCCGAGAAATTCAAGCTGGCAGCGCGCTTGCCGCCACGCTTCCCGAGGAACCCACCACCCCCCAGGCACCTCAAAAAATAACCCTGTGGAATGAACAATTCAGCAACATTTCGCAAGATATGAATGGGGTATACCAAACCCAGGTGGACCCCATGCTGCTGAACCAGCTCGAAGTGGGACAAACGCTGTCATTTTCATTACCGCAAGATGCATCGCCATTAAACGCGCGACTGGATAGCACCCATAATCAGGGCCGGTTCGCCAAGATTTGGACCGCAAGCCTTGCCGGGAAACCCGAAGCCCGGCTCACCATTACCCAGGACAATATTGAAACGCATTTGGCAATTGAACTTAATGGCAGAGCGTATTCCGCTGTTATCGATAACATAACCGGGCGCACCGCCGTTATTGATGAGGCCAGCCTTGCAGAAAAACTAAGCCCTTACAGTGACGGCATTACGCCACCCGCCACTGACAGCCAATTACCACAAATCTAAATCACTGATAGCAAAGTTTTATAGGCCTATTGTCAGCGGCTGATTTAAACCGGAATGCACTGGGCCGTGAGTCTGCATGCTTTCGGGCCAAGTTTCAGCAATGCCTCACCATCCATACCCGCTTCCCCGGTGGGTAACCCGCTCAATGGCAAACGCTTTCTTAGCGCACCACCAGCTCCCATCCCCACCTGCCCGCGATATCCCCAATGTAAGTTTCTTGTATTCCACGCGACTAACAATCAAAGTGCGTCAAATATCCAAAACAAACGTTAACGGAAAACCATTGTGCCACCTGATTTTGAGCAGTTGATTACCGCAAACCATGCCCGCATTCGAGCTATTGCGCGGCGTTATGCCGATACCGGCTGCGAGGATGATCTCTATCAGGAAATTCTGGAACAGTTGTGGCGCAGCTTTGGGCAGTTTCAGGGTAAGTCGGCGGCGACCACCTGGGTGTACCGCATTGGCTTAAATACCGCAATGACCCGGCTGCGCAAAACCATAAAGCAGCGCGAAGCTCAGCAAAAGTTGCACAGTTTTACGCAGGCGGAAGTGGTACACGCTGAGCGCTGCCATGCCGAGATATTGCAGGATTTTTTGAAATCGCTGAACGATGTCGACGCCTCTGTGCTGATGATGTATCTCGATAATTTATCGGGCCGCGAAATCGCAGCGGTATTAGGTGTGCCGGTGAACAGTGTGGAAGTTCGTATCAGTCGCCTAAAAAAGGCGTTCGCGCAACGCTATGTGGAGGTGTAAGTATGCAATTGGATGAACTGAAAAAAACCTGGGAGCAAGAAATGAACGTAGAACAGAAAGCCATAGATTTCGACCGAATTCGCCGTCAGGCAGATGCCTTTGACCGCAGGGCAAAATCCGCCTGGGCGATTGAATTATTTGCCTGTGCCGCAGTAATTATTGCCTGTGTCATCGGCTGGGTAACACTTGGCAAGCAGCATACCCTGCACCCTTTATTTCATCTGGGCATGTTTGCAATGATTGTTAGCTGTGGCTACGTGGCCTGGAAAATTATTTTTGCGAGGAAAGTGGCTACCGCCGATAACTGGACGCTACTCGCCCGGCTGAATATTCAAATCGAAAAACGCGAAAAAGAAATGAAACTGCTAAGCAGCGTAGCCCAGTGGTACCTCACACCACTGTTTATCGCCATTCTACTCGCCTCATACGGCGGATATGTGCAGCGTACCGGCAGCTACGTGCCCGATCTCGGTGCCTATCTTTATTGGGCAGCAAGCTTTGGTTTTTACGTCGCTATTTATTTTTACAATAAATATTCCGCAAAAACCCGCGTGCAACCGGTTTTGGATAAGCTGTATGCCTTGCGGGCGGAATTGGTGTCCGATTAACCCGGCGGCTTTATAGCCGGGTTAATCGCCGGTGCACGGATGCACCGCCATGAGCCGAAGGTTCACGATTAACAAACGCCATGTTTCGATACGCCATTTTTATTCTATTTTTAAGTCTTTCACAGTTGTCATTTAGCAGCAGTTTTAAAGCGATTGCTTCGGGTTCCGGATACGATCTGGGGAGTCGCAAAAGACGGCAAGGTTTACTATCGCAGTAATAAAATTTGGCAGGAAGTTAAAGGACAAGAGCTCAACTGGATTTCAAGGATTCAGGCAGCAGACAATCCAGACGGATTGCCACCCCCATTGATTAAGCACGATTTGTGGAGACTGTGACTTACCCCTGAACGAAAACTCGCGTTCACAGGTTTTGTGATAACTACTCCAGGCAACTATTCCAGGCAACTATTCCAGGCAACAACTCCAGGTAATAACTCCGGATAACGACCAGGTAAATGTAGCTGTACACCCAGCTCGCTGAACAATATTTGCACAGTCCCTTGCTAGCTTCACCCAGCAGGGGACTGTGAACTCTTGAACTGGGGAATGACACTATCCGCTTGCCAGGTAATTTACAATGATCTAACTTGAGGTACACAACGGCATTTTTATAGTACACTCCAAGTTTACAGTAGATTTCTAAAAAAGTTGTAACCCTCCTTGAATCCCGCCCTTGATGCAAAACTGTAGTATTTGGAGCAAAACAAATCTCCAGTCGGAAATCTTAAGCGTTTAATTTTGAGTTAATTCGGCTTTGGGCAGATCTACGGCCATTTTAGATGGTTTATATTCTAAAAATTTGTTTTAAAGGAATAGGCACTAAAGATAATGATGAAGTATATTTTTAAAACGCTGTTATTTTTCATTTTCGCTATAAGCTTTTGCGAGAAGGTTTTCGCATTTAAGTACAATACACATGTGTGGATTGCACAACAAGTCATTGATGATCTCGCTAATGATGGCAGTATTACAATTGAGATTAGCGGTACAAATTACCAATTTCCGGTAGATTCCGAAATTCGCGATGCTATTTTGGAGAACCAAAATGTATTTAGAATGGGTAATATTGGACCCGATGTAGCGCCAGATGTCGCTACCGGACAGTTCTTAATCCATCCAGGTACAGACAGTTATGGCACCGATACCTGGGCGATAAATCTCGAAAATTACGTGCGTGATATCGAAAATCGAATATCTGACGAAGACTGGTATGCCTACCAGGAAAACCTTTGTGCACAGCGAGAGTACGACCTTGAAAGTATTTGGGGTTTCATTCAGAACCTTAGTGAAGACGATTCGGTTAATGAACAAAACGGCGAACAAAGTGGTGGTGAAATAACAGGTTCCTACTTAAGTTTTGCGAATGAACTGGGATTACTGGACACTTTGGCTGGTCAGGTAAGAGATGGCCCAATGGTAGCCCCAACACACCAGAGTGAGGTAAACACTGCAGAGCTAGCCTATCATCGAGGATTCTTAGGCCATATCGCAAGCGATACATTTGCGCACAGCTACGTTAATTATTATGCCGGTGACGTGTACTGGCTGGCAGATGGGGAGTTGGACGTAGAAAAACGACACGTGGCTATTGAGTCTTATATTGATAAACACTTGCCGCCACTCCCCCAGGGGAAAGGTTACAACCTTATTAGTTCCCCTTCGGCATTCCTAGCTAATGCGTTTATTTTTAATCCCCAAACAGCGTTAGACGTCGCCACGGTCGACCCTGATTTCCCACTCACCCATTTTTACGCCATCGAACGACTGCGGGCCGCTATTCGTAAAACCGCATCTAGCTGTGTGTGGACAGGTATCGAACGGTTTGCCGGGCAGGTTGTGATTAATCAATTGACAGGATATACGCCTAATGAAAACCAAATTCAAGCCGTTAATGAAGTACTTGAAGATGCCAATCAACTCAACACAGACTTTTTAAATCGTTTAAATGCAATTAATGACAAAATTGATAGCGAGGTCCGCGGTTCTTTTTTAAATCACTCGGAAAAGATACTGAACCAATTTGGCGCTGCGCAAGATAGCATCGAGGTATTTCGAAATTTAGAGGAACAAATTGATGGCTATAACGATGATATGGTCGATCTCGTTAATTCGAACGCGTGCAATTTGGAACAAGCTATTTTAGAGACAGTGTGCTTAGCCTGGGAACCTATATATAAATACGGTGTACCAGTAGGGGCTAAGTGCGCACACGAGGTCATTCAAATAGTCACCCCTTCCTGCGCAAATCACGCAGCCTACCAGGAATACAAACGGCTTCGTGATGGCCTGATAGCTACACGTGATCAAGATTTGGATGTAATGGTAAATGCCATCAAGTCCGATTTGATAAAACTACGCGATGCAATGGTAGCAATTCACGATGCTAAGAATTCAGTGCAAGATTTAATAACCTTATTAGCGACCTTCCAGCTCGATTCTCTTGATCCCTTTAAAAACGCACTCAAACGCTGGGATCAATACATCACTGAGTCAATGGTGGCGTGGATAGATGCTAACGCTGAAGGTGCAAAAAAAGCAATGATCGCCGCAGAAAATCCAGTGGAGCAAGCCGATAGAGACTGTTACAAATTATTTTCCGGTATAGGCGAATGTTTGGAACGCGAAGAACCCGTGCTCGACCCACTCGTTGATTGGTTTGCGATCTATGGGCCATCACTAGTGGGCGTACCCTCTGAGATGACTATCGCGATGCGAGATGTAGGAGCTGCATTTTCATCCATACGTTCGCTGGTAGACGGTACTGCTCGAACAACGCATATGGCGTCATCTGATCCTATTTCACGCTTTTTCTTAACCATGATAGAAAAGAATATTAGCGAAAAAATATCTTCTGTTGATGTGGTTGAGGAAATTATTAAATTTGTTGGGGATGAAGAGCAAGAAAACCTATATAAGGATGCGATGGCAATATTTTCGTTAAAAATAGATGACGAAATCATTAACAACCAATTTTCAATTGATGATAGCGAGAAAAGCTTGGTTACATACAGCAATTTTTCCTATCAACTTCGCAAAGATATGCGTATAGGCAGTAATGACGTAATCGACACCACTAAATTTGCAGCCTTAAAAAATGCAGTTACTTTGTCAAAATTAACACTACTTAACAACGTCCAGCTCAATCAAATCGCCAGTCTTGCTGGAATCGAAATGCCCGCTTATGCGCCCTACAGCACTAAAAATATACTCTACAGGGCAATCAAGAATATCGATGGTCACGGACAGTGGAGACCTATCGGCGAAGCATTACCCCGCGCAAACAACAAGCCTTTTGATGAAACAACGGCTAAGGCTTGGGAGGCACCTTACTTTAATACCTTTGGGTATGATATTGGTTCAGGAATCTCTGGTTTCCGCTATTGGCAGGGCGATCAAAACGCATCGGATTTTAATAAAATATTTATGATGCCTCTACATGAAAAACCGGGTTTAGACACCGCCATACTGATAGTTATCTTAAATCAAATATTATTGTAATACTCAGATGAAAAATCCAACATTAAAATACTGTATTCTCATTGCGATATTGACATTAAGCTCTTGCAAAGGGTGCCCATACCAATTGGAAACTTATATCGTATTTCACAACACTCTAAGTACAGAGGTTACCATTGAATTTCGGTACCGAACAAAGGCTGACGGTACGGATAGTTACCACTACTTTTTAGAAACTTTTCAACCAGACGAAATAAAAGATATTAAAGTTGACGAGTATACAGCCTATGCAACGAGTAAAGGGTTTGCTTCCCCTGAATTTGCTTGTAGCGATAGACCAAATCAAAGTTATTATAAAAAACCACAAGACTATAGCTATGCGACCCTGAGCAACTTTACGCTGTGCGAATGGGAAGGATATAACTATGACGGACTTTACCCGGTAGAAATTCAATACTCCGACTTACAATGTGAACAGGGGTATAAGCGCGCATACAAGGGCTTTTAGTGAGTGACTCTTGACCCGACATTTCAATCTGCCGGGTTAATGAAAGATAAAACTAAGACAGTTTTCTAGTTTTCGCAACCGCCTCAATTTCAACGAGCGTATCCGGTGAGGCCAGGGACTGCACGCCAACACCGGTCAGCGCCGGTCGCGCGATGCCCAGGCGTTTTGCGACCACCGGCACTAGCGCATCCATGTGTTGGTTTACATCGCCTTTTACGTAAATGCGCAGTTGAAGAATATTTTCGACGCAGGAATTGGCCTCGTTAAGTACGGTAATCAGGTGATCGATGGCGCCGTTGGTTTGCGCGGCGATATCGCTGTTTTTTACGGCCATATCACGATTCCAATCTACCTGGCCGGAAATAAACACCAGGCCGGTGGCCTTATCGACCTTAGCGTGGGACATACCAATGTTTGAACCGTCGTAGAGTGACGCGGGATTAATTGTTTCAATAGTCATGACAACCTCGAGTGCGGATGAAAAAGTTGCATCAGCTTAGAGGCTTTGCAGATTGTCTACGAGCAAGTACGGCTTGTAACCGATACAAGTGGTACTGCTTTACTTGGGATTGTTGTTGTGGCTATTGGAGTCTGGTGCTAACGGGAATAGCGACCGGCAAGATGCTTAAGTACAAAACTCACGAGGGGATCATTTTCTGCACGCGGGTGATACGCCAGCACCACTTCGTAGCCGGGTGGCGCCTGCTCAAGCGGTACTGCAAATAAGCCTTCAAAGGGCGCAAGTCGTGAGGGTAAAAAAGCCAATAGATCTGTTTTTCGTAAATATTCCTGAGCCATAAAAAACGTAGGCACCGAGAGCGCGATCTTTCGGGTTAAGCCCTGCTTTTCGAACCAGGCATCTGCGGAACCGCGCAAACTGCCGACGCCCGGTGAGGTGACGATAAATGGATACTCCACTAGCTCCGGCAAAGTAACATTTTTTTTAGACGCGAGTTTTTTATTGGCGGTAACACATAGGTAGTTTTCGGTAAACAGCGGCTGCGCAATCAAGCCTTCCGGCACGTAGCCGTGGGAGGTAAAAACCAGATCGATTTCGCCTTGCTGCATTTTTTTGGTGAGATTCGCGCTTTGAATATTAACCACCACCACCGAGACTTTGGGCCAGCTCTTTTGCAGTGCCTGAATTAAATCGCCAATAATAATTTGCTGGGTGTAGTCCGTGGCGGAGATAACCAGGGTTTTTTCCAGCGTTTCAGTTTGCAGGGCGTTTGGCAATTGTATTTCATTAAAACTGGCGAGCACTTTATAAACCAGCGGCTCGATTGCTTTTGCGTAAGGCGTCGCGGCAACACCGTGCCCGGTGCGCACGAACAATGAGTCGCCCAGAATTTCTCGCATTTTTTTCAGTTTAAGACTAATCGCCTGCTGCGATACTTCGAGAAATTCGGCCGCTTCAGTTAAATTTTCGAAGCGGTACAGCGCATCGAGGGTTTTTAAATGGTGGATTTCGAGTTTGTCTATCATGCTATTGCTGTCACCCAGGCACGGCTTCAAAAATGCAAAAGGAACACACGCAGCCCGTTATGGCTTGCGTAACCACAGTGGCCAACGAAAGTGGAAGCGGATAGTGTATAACAGAAGCGAATCTTGAGGCGCTTTATTACGTTTGCCACAATGTTGCGTTATGTCAGATTGTGCCTGGCACAATCTGACAAGGGATTATCTCAATAACATTCTTACAGCGACTCTTATACCTAGCGAATACCCCACTGTTGATTATCACCACCCCACCATGTCCAGGTGCCGACATTTGAGCCACTGCTGATACCGTAGGCATCAACACATTGCTCTGGCGCAATCACCGGCGTAATGCGGTACCAACCCGGTTCCACTTCCTGAAAATGAAAACGTTGCGTACTGCCACCCCAGTAGTTATAGAGTGCCATGTTGGTGCCGTTCTCAGTACCCCAGTTCCAGGTATCCATTGCGCGACCTTCGTTTTGCATGCTGCGCAAACTGTATTCACCGTTACCGTGGTTGATAATATTCCAGCGCTGGTTGGTGTTGTTGTAATCGGTATAGATAATGATGTTGGAGCTGTTGCTGTTACCAGAGGCATCCAGCACCTTACCACTGGCTCGGTTGAAAATGGTGCGGTTGCTGCCTTCAATCACAAAACCACTGCCACCGCCCGATGAATCACAAGGGCCAATATTCATATCGCAGCGCATAGCCTGCACAATTTCAACGTGTCGCACACGATTAGTGTAGCTGTCTTCAGAGTCGTAATTTAAACCGTAAGGCCAGATATGTTGGCTGTCGCCGTGTAAAACTGCGCCTTCACCATCGAAGCTCTGCAACAGCGTATTGGTGGCGTCGCCGTACCACTGACCACCGCTCATTAAATTCCAGTAGGCGCTGTTGGTACCAACACCCAGCGTGTGTGATATTTCGTGAATAGCCACCCGCGTATTGCGCGAATTGCCAAAGGTCATCACGCCGTCGTAGTTGGCCTGGGCCGTGGGTACACCCGAGCTGTAATACACGTTGAGCTGTTTATTAAATTCGCCGTTGGTATTATAAATTTGCACGGCTTCGGACACCGATTGCGAAATTTGGTTTGCTATATTGGCATCGACGCCTTCCAGGTGCAGTGAGTAGGTAATTTCAGCGTTTGCACTAAGCGGGCTTATTGCAATTGCAAATAGGGATAACCATAGAGTGAGTATTTTCATGTCGTATCCGTGGTGATAGATGATTGAACGGTAACTGTTATTGGTTTTTTAGGTGCGTAACGGAAGATATGTACAAGCCATCAGTTAACGGCGTTCAATTCTACGCTGCGAGTGGTGCAATTCTGCCACCTGGTTTCCAGAATTAGACTGTGCGAAACCGTCGAGCTCAGAATTTGTGATGCAGGCGGGGTTAAAAAAGAGGCAGAGAAAGGAATTTATTACACAATTAATACAGATTCATTAACCAATTGAGGCGCCAATTGAAAAACGTAGCGCCAAGCGTAGTGCAATAATTTACGCTTATTAAGCATTCTTTTTTGTAGACTGAATTTAAATTCCTAGAACATATGCACCAATATCTTTCGCCGCTGCGCCATTGTTGATACCCAGCAAATTGCTCGCTATTTTTAGCTCCCGTTTTCATCAAGAACTCACAGGTATATTGCTTAACAATTGAACAATACTCATGTGCTATTGAGAAATACATCAAAAACCCGCCAGCTATTCACTGTTAAAGCTCACACAACATGAGTAAACCCGTGCGTGCGTACTTTGGAAGGGTTAAAATGCTTGTTTGAATTTAAATGGAACTTCAATTACCAGCTACTTAAAATGGAGAAGTATTTAATGGCATTTCTAGGCTCGTTTCGAATTGTTTTACCTAAGTTAGGATTTTCACTCGCGCTCACCGGGCTTATTTCCACCCTTGGCTGCGGTGGTGGTAAGGGCGATTCCTCCCCCCCTTCAGACCAGGGCAACAATCCGTCATCTTCAAGCAGCTCTTCGTCAAGCAGTAGCTCATCTTCCAGCAGCAGTTCTTCCTCAAATAGTAGCTCCTCATCAAGCAGTAGTTCATCTTCGTCATCGGGAGGTAGTTCTACTGAGGTACCGGTAGTGGAATATAACAACAACTATTGTGACGATTTTACGGTTAATCTGGGCGATGCCGCGGGCAATATTTATAACTTCTATGCACCCTCGAATAATTGTTTCGGTATTGTTGAAGACGCTGCGCAAAAGAAGACATTACCCCTGAGCGTGACCAACATAATTCCAGGTAACGCCCTGGAAATCGGCAGCGTCATAAAGCTTTCCAATAGCTTTCCAGAAAATGAAAACGCTAAAAATCTCAATATAACGATCGACATCACCAATAAATCCGACATAGCGCAATGTTTTGTCCACCCGGAAAAACCCACCATAAGCCTTTTTGACAACAGCGGAAATGAAATTGCTCTTCTAACATCTGTAAACTATTTGGATGGCGTGTTATATCCATTGGTGAATACACCAACAGAAACAACAAATACCTGCATTCCACCGGGGCAAACTCTACGTTATTTCGCAAAATTGGACGGCTTAGACTGGAATATTGTTGATGAGGCAAGCTATGCTGAAATCGAAGACTTTAACGCCAGCGGAAACAGCAATTCACAGCTCCCTAACCTGGCGGTGACTGAGCTGGTGGTAGCACATCCTTACGCTTATGTTAGTTTTGTAAATGATTCTTTAAGCCCTATCCATTTCGATTTAAGCTTTATTAGAATCGCTTTCTTCGATGCAGAAGGCTATACCGTAAATTCCGGCTTCTTGGATCTACAAAACAATACGGGTGGCAGTAACGTTGTGGAAAGTGGTGATAGCTTTATCTATTCCGGTCAACCTTTGTATCGCGGTATTTGGCCATTTACTGCAGTTTCGGCATCCATTTACCTTGACTGGGAGTATCTCGAGCAATAATCCACATAATATAATTTCAAGTCACCCAAGTGATACCAAGAAAAAGCCGCTGAAGAATTTCAGCGGCTTTTCCATGTTAAAGCCGTAAAATTTTTACGGCTCGACGCAATCGTCGGGCGTAATACTACCGGTACAAAATACACCGCCTTCTGAGATGGTCTGATTACCACTTTCTTCTGTCGCCAGCACTTCGAACGCATAAATTTTATTCGGCACAAGAAATTCTTTTGGAATTATCACACTGGTCGCTGATCCTGGAACATCGACATCATAGGACTTTTTCGTTTCACCAGGCGCCAGTGTAGGAACGGTCACATCTGCAACAACAACATGGTAACCAACCACGGTAACAGGGCCGAGTTCGTGAATAATTGCCTCGGTCACCTTCTTCCAGCGTACCCGCAGGTTACGATCATCACGAACAATGTCGCCGTCCTGCGGTTTCACAATACGTGGCCCTGCTGGAATTTTATGGCTGAGTTCGGCCTCACCCTGAAATAATTCTCGGCCAGTGAAACCCTCAAACTCGTACACACCGGCAGGCCAGGCTCCCAGCAGTTCATCCAGCGTTACGGCGTCATCAGAAAATTCACAGCCCAACGCTTCTTCCAACTCGATAATGGGTGGTTCGACGCGTTCCTGAAACATTTCTGTAATATCTCCAACTTCCTGTTGGCCAAACATTGCACCAAAACCAAACACCAATTGCCCATAGGGGTTTTCGACTTTACCCCATGTAATTCCGTCGGTATCCAAACTCATTTGAATTCCCATATCACACGCCGACGCATTGGTTTCAAAATGCACATTGGTTTGCTTAAAGGAAGTTACTACTCCTGCCGAAACTGGTAGCGCCACAGCGCTTGCCATACTTGCAAATACGATTGGTCCAATTAAGTTCGCACGCTTCGTCATAATTAATACTCCAACTGTTGGTTTTAACGATAACTGCCAATGTCCATGCAGTTGCGATGAACCAGCTGAAAGCATCTCGCAATGTTCGTACAACTCGCTCCTATCGCGAGCTCTTACCCTCTGGTTGCACACGATTGTAAATTTCGGTTTGAAATATGCCATTGGCCGTTTGACCTACGTCGATTTTCAGCTGCGCTGGAATAAATTCAGACGACATACGTCAAAACGCCGATAGCCCCTTACACCCATACTTAAGATGCGAATCATAAACCGGTCACAACTTTCGTTTTTCAAGATGTGTATTCACGAACCAACTATTTAAAAAACGGTCGTAGGTTTTAATCACCAGACAGATTCTGATGGCCATATTTCTTCACACTCTCCCAGACCAGTTGCTATGAAAGACTTCATTGATCGCCGCACTCAAATACGCGCGATACTTGCCATCGTGATTGGCATTGTATGGTTTATAACCTTAGATTTGCTCGACGAACCAGATTCCTCTGCACTGCAAATAGCAGTTAATTTGTTGGAAGAATTACCATTGGTACTGACCACTGTGGGCACTGTTATTCTGCTTCAGGTCACTCGAAAACAACGCGACGAGCACTTACAGGTAATTCGAGACTTGGAGGTGGCACGCATTCAGGGGCATCGCTGGAGGGACGAAGCACGCGCCCATCTCACCGAGCTCGGCCACGCCATAGAGGAACAATTTTCTCGTTGGAATCTCACCGAAGCAGAACGTGAAGTTGCGCTGCTTTTACTCAAGGGACTCACAAGTAAAGAAGTGGCTGCAGTGCGTGCTACCAGCGAAAGAACCGTGAGGGAACAAGCGCGTTCTCTCTATTACAAAGCCGGGCTTTCTGGTCGCGCGGCACTCTCTGCTTTTTTTCTGGAAGATTTGCTGGCCCCGATTGAAGGTGTGGGGCCAACGACACAAGATTGAATAATATTTTAAAGAGTTTTGCGAAATTCGCGCTAAAACTACAAGCCGAAATGGGTTCGCTATAATACAACAGCAAAGCCTGATTAATCACGCCTCGCTATTTTAAGTATTTGATCAAAATAACTCGTATATAAATTACCCACCATCAACTTACTGCGCGTAATGAGACTTGCGCAACATTTATTAACATTTTTCACCCGAAAGCGTCACTCATAAAACACTAAAATAACGCTGCGATTTGGTGCTTAAGTTACACAAATTACTGTGGTGAAAATATCTTGGTGCTTGTCGCGGAAATTTATATTTGTTACATCACAAGGAATACTTCATGAACAAGGTACTTACGTTACTCTATTCTGCAATCTTCAGTGTTTTTATCTTCGCTAATGGTGCCCTCGCCAACACCTATCAATTGGGTCCGGTTGGGGGTACTGGTGGCAACCCCTTTAAGTTCCAATTGAACGCTGGCGAAAAAATAGCGGGGGTTTATGTACGACACGGCACTAGAATTGATGCAATCCAATTTTTAATTCAAGACCAATTTGGCAACACCCGCCGATCACAACGTTATGGTGGATCTGGTGGTACCGAATCTTTTTTCGGAATCAACAATAATGAATACTTATCCGGTATTGTGGTAAATCTTGGTACAAAATACGGCCGTGAACGGGTATTCGGATTGAAATTAGCTAAAAGTATATATGGCAAAGACCCTTTGACTTCTAAAAAACATTCACCGCTTTACGGCACGACCACCAATATCGTAGAAAAGGTTGATGGTCAAGTGTATAAGGCTGTGTACAATATTCCGTTTAACTTTTCCGAAATTCAAGGGTTTTGGGGTCGCTCTGCGGACGAACTGGATGCGCTAGGGGTTATTGTTGGCGAAGAAGCAAATAGTGAAAATAAGCAGAGCGTGGTTGCGGCTGTCGGCGGGCAGCAAGGCTTTACTTCCGGCTCCTTCGCATTTCCCGGTCGATTCTGTGGTGTCGATATCCGTCACGCCAATAGAATTGATGGCTTACGCTTTAAAAATTGTAACACCAATGGAAGCTCAAATTATTCTTCCTGGTGGGGCGGTACTGGTGGGTCACTCAGTAGCTTTACACTGCAAAGCGGCGAATACATAAAAGCCATTAAAGGCTCGGTAATTCTTTACAATAGTGATGTAAGACTTTCGTCCATTCAATTTGAAACGAATTTACGAACATCACCCACATACGGTGTTCAAACTAGTACACCCTTCGCGCTGGAAATACCTCAGGGTTTAAATCTTTTTGCTATTATCTCACGCTACGGTTCAAATATTAATTCGCTAAAAATAGTAACTGACCCACAATAAAGTCGTCTTACCATCGATAACCGCAATAAAACTGCGGTTATCGATTCCAGACAACACGCATAGCCTCTACAAGCAGGCTCCATTTCGCGGCGTTACATTTAATACGCCCTATCCTTTCAGAATTATTTTCAAGCCTTTGTTACACATGCAATTCCGCCAATAGGCCCGCTCACCCAAGGTCTCTCTTCACTGGATTTACCCAAATTTGCTGCTTTACTCAAGTAGAAGCGCCTCAGGCGCTCGACATATAAGTTTTATAGAGAGGAAAAGCATTTGAAAGGTTATTTTCGTATAAGCGCGATTGTTCTACTGGCTTTAAATACCCTGCTGTCTTGTAGCCAGGGTCAGCGACACACAAATCAGGCTGAAGCCGGCGCAAAAATACCAGACGTAAGTGCCATACAAAAGTATTCGGCTTATACCCAAAAATACACTGACACAACCGTGCTCACTCAAAACCATGCGACCGGCCATGTGGGCGATTTATTCTTTACCCACTGGAAAGACGGAGGATCAACCTCTTTAACGCTGGATACTTACGGCGATTTTAACGTAAGCTGGCAGGGGGGCGGATACAATTACGTCGGCGGCCCAGGCTGGCATTTTGGCGATAAAAACAGAGTGATTGGCTACCGCTTTAATGAGGACAGTGGAGCAACCTATATTACCCTGTATGGCTGGGGATACGATAAAACAATGCCAGCCTCAAACCCGGCACATCTGGTGGAATATTACATTTTACAGCGCTGGACCTACGACCCCAGCAAAGATGGCGTGTTCGGTAAAAAGTTTGTGAGTAACGGTGTTGAGTATTCCACCTACCGATCTTTACGGGACCAAAAGCCCTCTATTAACAATACGTCCACCTTCTACCAATACTGGAGCAAACCGAGTGAGCAACGCCAACTCGGCAAGGATTACGAAATTAATTTCGCTGATCACGTAAAAGCGTGGGCAGATACTGGCTGGATTATTCCGAACATGAAAAATTTTGATGCCAACGACGATCCGACATATCAGGTGATGGCCGTTGAAGTTTTTAATCCCGGTAAAAACGGCACGGCGTCCGGTCGGGTTTGGGATGCATCGCATAAATAGTTCAGCACTTAGCAGGATCTAAATTACAAAATAGACAGCCCCAGCTGTTCGCTAAACTTTCCCAAATAGTCTTCCCAATACCCGGCAATTTTATTGTCGGGCGAAGGAATCACACAAAGCCGCTTCTCGCCGCTCCGATGTCGTTCCGCGCCCAATCAATCTTTAGCCCGCTTGCGTGTTCAAATATTAGGCAACACCAGAGAAACTGTTAGATCGCGTCGCCTTATGCGTGATCTATATCACTTCATGTCGGATCACCCAGCTGCAGGGATTTACCCCTTTGCTGCCTCATAATACAGTAGGCTATTCGCGAGCAATGAATGGAATAGCCCCTTCACGCCACACAACGAAGTAGGCCACAGGCGGTATATTCATAATAAAAATAACCCTAACCAGCACATTACAAAGGAGAATGGCTGATGCTGCAGGCAAGTCGATTAAAAGCAACCGAAGGCAAACCCCTCACCATCGCCGGTGCTTCCGCCGGTAAACGCGTACGCTGCTCCCCCCAGGCACTCCCTGTTTACAACGAACTGGTCGCCCTCGCCAATGCGGGAAACTATTGGGCCGGGCTCGTGGTTAAAGGCATCAAAGGCCTCTCAGCCGGGCGCCTGCAAATGGATAACATCTATGTGAGAAAGGCCGAGCAACTCGCCTGCGGCCGCGGCGTGTTCTACCTCGTGCTACCCGGTGTAACCGCAACGCTGGAAGATAGGGATAGCGGGGCCTATGAGTTGATGTATTTGCAGGCTGATAGTAATTATATGCAGATGCAGGAAAAAACCCGCAAACCCGGTTTATGGAAAATTGATAAAGATTTAAACACTAACCCAAAGTTTAAATCGGATGGTTTGATCGAAAAAGAGAAATACCGACCGGTGGTCATCTCAGATCGCTCGTCCGACGATCTTTTGAATATAGCCTCTTCAGCTCGCGATGACCTGATAAAGGTAGACAGCACAATTCAGCGTATGGTTAGCAACTCTGGATTCGATTTACATCACACACCAGGCGATGGCGGCATTATAGGTTTAAAACCCGCGCATAAAGCATTGGCAAACGCCAAAAGTACTGAAATCACTGAATCAGCCATTCTATTGGCCAACACAATGTATAAAGCACGCAATATCGAGGGCGTATTGTGGTTTTCGGACTGGGGTGGTTCCGGGGTTCTTACTCGTGCATTGCAAGTATTAGCGCACGAAAAAAATACAAAATTAGAAAAACATGCAGTCTTTCTGAATCGCCCCACTACAAACAGCTCTAACGCTCTGAAACTAGCCAAGGAATTAAAACTTTCGCTTGCTGGTAACGGTGGGACCGGCAAGAGTACTGGACTGCGACCAAGTGAGATCGCTGGCAATCATCTACGCTCTCCAATAACAGGTAAAGGTGTATTAGATTCCAGTATTTTTGGACTATCAGCAGCTGGAGCAACCTTCGGGTTCATGGGAGTTGCACCAACAATAGGTGGCATAGTAGGACTAATGGGCGCCCTATATTTTGTTACAACTACGGCGCGCTCAGGTGCGACTCAACTATCTGGTAAAAAATATAAATAAAAGGTGCCCGCATGTTTAACGTCCCGTTAAAGCTAAGGGAAGCTAAGGAATTAATCATTCCTGAAGGCCCGAACTTCGCTTCGGCGCCCCTTATAAAATGTGAAATTGATGGAACAAAAATAAGCTTTAAAGCCCCCAAGCACAAACCTCGACGAGCCAATCACAAGGGTTTGTCACCTGAAGCAATTTACAGGGAGAACGATCTACCCTTCCGTGACTATTATGATGAAGAAAAAGAAATCCGGGGTCTAACTGATAACTGGCGTGAAGCCGATATATTTTATCACGCATGGGCTTTTAATGGCCCCTGGTTTACTGGTGTTGCTTCAGAACTACGGTGTGCCGTTAGGATTATAAAAATCGTTAATTATCCAGATGCAATTTCTCTTTTTCATCCTCGATCCTTGGAGAAAGTCATAGGAGATAACCTCACAAACCTGTATTCAGGGCACATTAGCGAAACCAATGGTGGCATACAAATTTTCAACGCTCCTACAAATTGGCAACCGTTGCATCATTTACCTGTTGTCGCCGTTAAACTGCAATCCCAATCTCTGGAATTTTCGGCATTTCCGACCATAGAGCATCTGGTATATTTTCCAATAGCGGATAATCTATTCATTCGTATTATGTTTTGGCCAAGCAGGTTAAAAAATTTATCACGATCAGAGTTAGATAAATTGGTAAGTGAAAAGCCCATGTTGGAATTGATGGACAATATCATAGAAAGCATTCAGTTGGAGCTTTCCTCAAGCGCCCAGGCGCAACAACAAGCAGCCTTGAAAGATATGGAGGATACTTCCTTAATTAAAGAATACCCACCGTTAAAATGGGACAAAGTGAGTGAAGCTGAAAAGTTAAAAATTCTGACTGCTCAAAGCTAGCCACCCAGAAACTGTATGTTTAACTTCCCGTTGAAATTAAGGAGAGCCAATGGATTAATCATTCCCGTAGGCCCAGGTTTTTCACAGGCTCGCACTATTGCCAGCGAAATTGATGGGACGATTATTTCGTTTAAAGCGCCAAAACACCAACCTATCCGATCCAACGATCAAGGTTATAAACCGGAAAGTCGCTACAATGAATCGCAACTGATATTCCGCAATTATTACAACGAACAGCAGGAAGAACGCGGCCTACCCGACCACTGGCGTAAAGCGGATTTTTTTTACCACTCCTGGGCTTTTAACGGACCTTGGTTCACCGGCCCTGTTGCTGAACTGGATTTATCTTTTAAATTAGTCAAGGTAGTAAATTACCCCGAAGATGTTTCTCTATTTCACCCTCGTGCACTTGAACAGGTAATTGGTGATTATCTTACGGAGATGTTTTCACATCACATAGACGATACGCGCGGTAATATTCAAGAGTTTAAAGCACCCACCAATTGGCAACTAATCCACCATCTCCCCGTAAATGCCGCTCGTTTGGAAGTATTCTCCGAAAACTTTTCGCCCCACCGCACCATCAAACGCATGGTATTTTTTCCCATTAGCGACGATATTCTCGCTGTTCTAATTTTCTGGCCCAGCCGTTTAAAAAACTTGCCCAGAGCAGAACTCGATAAACGCGTAAATGAAAAGCCCGTTCTTGAACTTATGGAAAATATTATTTCCAGCCTTGAACTCAAACTTTCACCGAAAGCCCAGGCGCAACAGCAAGCGGCCTTGAAAGGTATGGAGGATACTTCCTTGACTACAGAATACCCCCCACTGAAATGGGATTCGGTTAGTGAAGAAGAGAAGTTGAAGATTCTGGCATCACAAAGCTAGCTCTCAAGCTTCGATAGGATAGATATCCCATTGATTAGAAGAAAGCCAAAAGGCCCCGATTTCTCAAGTGCCTCCAGCATAACTACCAACATAGATGGCACTTCTATTGGTATCCGATTACCAAAGCATAGTAAGTATCGCGGTAGCGGAAAAGCACTTCAACCAGCACCAAATATTAAAGAAACTGACTTGCTGTTTCGCACTTATTTCGAAGACTCTCATGCAGAGCGCGGGCTTCAAGATCACTGGCAAGAAGCAGACTTTCTTTATCGATCCTGGGCGTTTTGTGGCCCGTTATTTACTGGCGTCGTGGCCACCTTGAATCTCTCGTTTCGGATCGTAAAGGTTATAAATTATCCACAAGACATTTCGCTTTTTCACCCCCGTGCGTTGGAAACTGTTATCGGAGATTATCTCACTTACATGTATTCGCACCTCATCGATTTTACTCGTGGTGATATTCAGGACTATATTGCTCCCGTGAACTGGACTCCACTCAATACTCTACCCGTATGCTCAGTGAAATTTGATGTATTACCCCAAATTAAGCGCGGCGCCTATACAGAAAAACACTATGTTTTCTTTCCTCTAGCAAATAATCTTATGGCAAGGCTCTTATTTCATCCCAGCAGTATTCGGGCTGCAAATAATGAAAAAGGGAGTCTAGAAGTTGATAAAAAACCCATAGGTGAACTCACTGATAACATTGTCGCCAGCATACAATTAAACCTTTCACCTGCGGCCCAGACTCAACAAGACGTAGCACTGGAAGGTTTACCTGACGCTTCGTTAATTGAAAACTACCCACCGTTAAAATGGGACAAAGTGAGTGAAGCTGAAAAGTTAAAAATTTTGGCTGCTCAAAGCTAGCCACCCAGAAACTGTATGTTTAACTTCCCGTTGAAATTAAGGAGAGCCAATGGATTAATCATTCCCGTAGGCCCAAGTTTTTCACAGGCTCGCACCATTAGCAGCGAGATTGATGGGACAACCATTTTATTTAAAGCACCGAAACACAGCCCTATTCGTTCAAACCACGAGGGTTATACGCCACAACGTCGCTACAGTGAATCGCAATTGACATTCCGCAATTATTACAACGAACAGCAGGAAGAACGCGGCCTACCCGACCACTGGCGTAAAGCGGATTTTTTTTACCACTCCTGGGCTTTTAACGGCCCTTGGTTCACCGGCGCTGTAGCCGAGTTAGAGTTGTCATTCAAATTAGTTAAGGTGGTGAATTACCCCGAAGATGTTTCTCTTTTTCATCCTCGTTCACTTGAACAGGTAATTGGTGATTACCTCACAGAAATGTATTCCCATCACAGAAGTAAAAGTCGCGGTGGCATTCAAGTATTTAAAGCACCCACCAATTGGCAACTAGTCCACCATCTCCCCGTAAATGCCGCTCGTTTGGAAGTATTCTCCGAAAACTTTTCGCCCCACCGAACCATCAAACGCATGGTGTTTTTTCCCATTAGCGACGATATTCTCGCTGTTCTAATTTTCTGGCCCAGTCGTTTAAAAAATTTGCCCAGAGCAGAACTCGATAAACGCGTAAATGAAAAGCCCGTTCTTGAACTTATGGAAGATATTATTTCCAGCCTTGAACTCGAACTTTCACCCAAAGCCCAGGCGCAACAACAAGCAGCCTTGAAAGATATGGAGGATACTTCCTTGATTAAAGAATACCCACCGTTAAAATGGGATTCGGTTAGTGAAGAAGAGAAGTTGAAGATTCTGACATCACAGAAATAGTTACATCGCAACAAGCTCGAGAACCCATTTACCGGGCTTAAGAGCAGATTGCAATAAGCTTAACGCCAGAATGAAGCATCGGGAAATACCGCTATATTCCGCGGCCATTTTATTGTATAACTACTCTCCGTTTTAGCCGTTGCCACTACAACGTAAGTAAGCATTCACATTACTGTTCGCTTTGCAACCAGAGACGCTACACATTTTTCGCTCTAACACATTCAAGCCAATGGCGTCTACCTTCTAGCAAGCCCCCACAAAACCATTGTATTTATTGGAAACCCCATGAATAAATTCGAAGATATATTAGAAAAGTTCATTTTCAAAAGCCGGTGGTTACTCGCACCCTTTTTCGTGGGCCTGATACTTGCGATTCTTACGCTATTATTTAAGTTTTTTAAAGAACTCTGGTGGTTGATGATAAACATGCTGCACATCACCAGTGATAACGCCTTGGTGTCTATTTTGACCTTGGTCGATACCACACTGATTGCGTGCCTACTGCTGATTATTATTTTTAGCGGTTACGAAAACTTTGTTTCCAAAATCCATTTTGGTGATCATGAAGACAGGCCCGTATGGATGGGCAAGGTGGGCTTTTCCGATTTGAAGCTTAAGTTAATAGGTGCAATCGTTGCCATTTCGGCGGTGGAACTGCTTAAAGCTTTTATCAATTCCCACGAAATTCCCGATCATGTTATGGCCTGGAAGCTGGGTATTCACCTTACTTTTGTTGTTTCTGGTGTGCTGTTTGCCTTAACCGATTTTATCGTGTCACGCAAAGGCCAGGGGCATTAGCCCAAAATACTGTAGCTTAACGAAAGCATTTCTTAGCACGCTAAGGAACCTCAAAAAAGGACGCGCACAAATAAGTGTGCGCGCCAAACTCCTGCCTGAGGTTAATTTAAACGTCGTCGCTATCGCTTCTAGAAAACCGCCAAACCATTTAAGCCCGTGGGCAGATCGGTCATTCGTGTGTGACTTTCGAGTGTGCCATGGCGACCAACAACAAACGCAGAAACAGAACCGTCTCTGGCACTTAAGGCATATAAAAAGCGACCGTTACCTGACAAGGCCAAATCGATAGGTGCACTGCCTTCGCCGGTACTTGCCGCAACCCCGTCTTCATTCAACAAAGTTAAGCGACCGCGTGGGTGCACTTTATAGGCAGAGATACTGGCAGACCCGGCATTGGTGGTGTAGGCGTAGCGCCCGGTTTTATCGACAATTAACCAACACGCAGCTGTTTCGGTGGTGGGTACCGGGCCATCCAGTTCATTTAAGGCCCCGAAACGGGATACTGCGTAGCTCGAAACGCTGCTGGCATCCTGCTCTCCTCCGGCGGCTTCTGAGACCAGCAGATGGCCATAGCGGTCGAAGTCGAACCCAAAGGGTGTAACGCCAGCTGAAATATTGATTATCGCTTCACCGGGAATACCGAAGTACAGCGGGAAGGTCGTAATAAAATTAGTCGCTTTTTCGGTAACCACCAGAGCATTACCGCGCGGCGTAAAACTAATTTGTGCGGCACCTGTGGCCTCCCCACTTAACTTGGCGATACTGTTTTTTAAGGGGTATAAATGACCTTGTGCATTTACAATAAAACCTGCGATAGAGTCACTGCCAGCATTTAACACATAGACCAGATTATGCAGTTGCGTAATGCTTACCGGTCTTTCCCCCAGAGAAGACTCTGTTTCCACCAATCGAATTCCCCAGGGCGTTTTTTTAAATACAGAAATGCTATTACTGCCTGCGTTTACCACAAACATTAAACTTTTATCGTCGGAAGTAACAATTCCCCCCTGATTCCCCAGCCCGCCGCTGGTGCCATTACCACCCGTGGCAAAGCGATTGGATTCGAAAATTTCTCCAGAGGCATAGTGTGTCAATTCAATAAGTTCGTTTCCCTCCGTAGAATTTGTCATGGTGTATATTTTATTTTCGAATGAATGATAAAAATCGTTTCCGGTCGCATACACGCCTGAGACCGGCAGCATAACGGCCGCGGCTATTGACAATAGAAATTGCTTCATAGATCTCATTTTAAATTTCTCCTTATTCAAATATTTTTTCAAGGTGTTGGTACAACACCGCTAGAATCACAATTTGGAGAATTTAAGTAATCACGAAATAATCACGTTTAAATAACATTTGTTCGTTAGCCGAGATATTTAGTGGAAGTACCAAAATGCTTTTTCGGGAAAAGATTAAATACATCAATCGCTTGGCGGGGTTCTTTGTGTATCTTGCGATATGGTCTTGGCAACGGCGAAACGCGCGAGCTCTGAATAATCGTAAATGCCTTACAAATGTCGCTTACCTCCCGTTAAGCGGAAGCGCACTATATTTGACATAAGCCTCTGGTAGCGTGTCCTCTGGTAGCGTGTCATATCGGCGCCGGTGCTAACACCTCAAATGGGCCGGTGCTAACGCCTCAAATTCGCGCTCTGGCGTGTAAATTCGCACAACGGTAACACTGAAAGCGCGTAATTACTGCTTGGTTTTATTGGTTTGTGTCTCTCACAAAGGGTCTTACACCTTAACCTTTCAGAGGTTTATATCCGTGTTTTGTACTACCCAACAATAAACGCCAATGTTATTTTAGGGCCAGCTAAAACACCTTTGGTTTATCCTCAAATACAAACCTATTCGTGCTACTCAATGCTTTGGCGCACGAATCTTTACTCGCAGATTATTTGCAAGGCATCTGGATGGTCGATAAAGCGAAGATCTATTGCTATCAGGCCAGTGGCATAAAACAATAGGAGAAGAAGTGTGATTAAGCTCAGGGGGAAACATCATTAAAGCCATTCTGAAAACAATCTTAAAAGAGCCTCTGGTACACTTTATAGTAATCGGAAGCCTCTTATTTGCGCTTTACGCTGGCGTTAAGCCCGTTTTGAGCAATACCAAGGTAATCACCGTAGATGACCCGGTGCTTAACATGCTGGGCGAACGCTTCGCAAAAACTTGGCAGCGTGCGCCGAACTCAACGGAACTAAAAGCACTTGTCGATGATTACGTATTAGAAGAAATTTACTATCGCAAAGCACTGCAATTGGGCCTCGATCAGAATGACCCCATGATCCGACGCCGATTACGGCAAAAAATGGAATTTTTCGATTCGTCTCGGTTTGAAGACACAAATGCCACTGATGCACAGTTAACCACGTTTCTTCACGCGCACCCTGAAAAATATCAACGCGACGCACGTTTTAGTTTCGAACAATTATATTTCAAACCTATTAAAGAAGACGCCCTGGAACAACGCTTGACTGTCGCATTGCAAAAACTTCACACCGGCGAGCTTGTTAAAGGCGACGCAAGTTCACTACCAGCAATATTTAATGACGTTCCCGCGAGTCAGGTAGAACGCATTTTTGGACGAGGTATGGTCGCGAAGTTGTCCGGGCTGCCAATACACACCTGGAGCGGTGCGGTTCGCTCTGGCTTGGGAGTTCATCTTATTCGAATCCATCAGGTGCAAAGTGCAACGCTGCCGGAGCTATCTGAGATTAAACATCAGGTGCAAGCCGATTGGTTATACGCACGCCAAGAAGTCGCCAGAAAAAAGCGTCAAGAACAGCTATTAGAGGAATACAAAATAGAAGTTATAAGCTCCAGTTTGGCGGAGCGCTAATTAATGGCTCTTCTCACTAAGTCAATCATTCAGTATGTGTTGCATGCCTTCGCGATTGGCTTGCTGCTTACGTCATGCTTGGCCCAGGCGGATGATATGCGTCTCGCATATTTGGGTATTAAACAGCGCACTGATGATCACACCAGATTCGATGTTATTTTTAAAGTGCCATTTCGAGAGCCGCAAATTCGGTTTTCCGAGAACATAACTTTCGATGCACAAACAATCGTTCACAAATTAAAAACGTCGCAGGAATTTACTGGCAATTATTATTTAGACCACTGGCAAATTGAACGGGCACAAGGTCTGGCAGGTATGCAGCTCGCCATTGGTGATTTAGCCAGCTCTTCGTCTGAGGTATTACTGCGAGTAGAATATCTGGATGGTGCAGTACTAACGCAACGCCTAACACCTACCACGCCAGATTTCATACTTCCTAAAAAGCCCACTGTGCTGCAAACAATATCAACGTATTTCTTTCTTGGGATCACGCATATTTTGTTGGGCTTGGATCATTTGCTTTTTGTCTTGGCGTTAATCCTGTTGCTTGCGAGCCGCCATAAACTTATTGTAACAATTAGCGGTTTTACTCTGGCTCATAGCATTACCTTAATTCTCGCCTCATTAAATATCATTCGCGTTGCCATTCCGCCCACAGAGGCCTGCATTGCATTGAGCATTGTATTTATTGCCACTGAAATTGTTCATGTGCAGCGAGGTCGGCGTAGTTTAACCGCCCGTTACCCCTGGCTGGTAGCGTTCGGTTTTGGTTTGTTACACGGCCTGGGGTTCGCGTCGTCCCTTGGGGAAATCGGTTTACCGAAAAATGCCATCGTCACTGCACTGCTGGTATTTAATGTGGGGGTTGAAGTGGGCCAGCTGCTGTTTGTGTCGCTGGTTCTTGGTGTGCGTTATGGATTAGCAAGCGTCATCAAGTCACCTCCAATTTGGATTCAACGTGTCCCGGCGTACTTTATTGGTGGCGTGGCATCGTTTTGGATGATTCAGCGCATCGCGGCTTATTACTCCTAAAAATCGCGGCGCTCTTAAAACTGCCAAATGCCCTGAATATACGGCCTGGCATTAGTTTTAGGTATTTTCGTTAGTTCACTAACTGCAGCCTATGCAGAGGAAATGAATATGTTAGCGAGACAACACTCTTCACTCAGTTACGGAACAAGCATTGCCGTTTTACTATTAGCACTGACCTTAACCTTGTCGGCTTGCAGCCCTGAATCCAGCAAGGGCGGTTCCGAGACCAGCAACAGCGATATGTCGCTCGACCCGGGTGCCGATTCCAGGGAAGCAGACATAGAGCGCAATCCCCTAAGAAACGCCTACTTTGGCGAACTGCATTTGCATACGGCTTACTCGCTGGATGCCTATATTTTTGGTAACACCATGAACGACCCCTTTACTGCGTACCGCTTTGCCAAAGGAGAGGTGGTAAGTTTGCCCACCGGTGTTAAAAAGAAAATTATCAAGCCACTGGATTTCGCCGCTGTTACCGATCATGCCGAAGCCTTGGGTGAATTCGAAATCTGCACCAACACCAATATGAATCGCTACAACTCAGAAACCTGCAAGGGTATTCGGCAAAACGATATTAAGCCTTTCCAGGAAATATTTGCCGGAATCGCGAAATCACCCGCCCTCCGTTTAACGGACATTTGTGGCGATGGCGGTCAAGCCTGCCGCGACGCCGCCTCTGCACCCTGGAAAC
Organism: Alteromonadaceae bacterium 2753L.S.0a.02; assembly: GCA_007827375.1. Lineage (NCBI taxonomy): Bacteria > Pseudomonadati > Pseudomonadota > Gammaproteobacteria > Alteromonadales > Alteromonadaceae > Alteromonadaceae bacterium 2753L.S.0a.02. Next base: position 1,417,651 of record VISH01000001.1, on the reverse strand, counting down.
GAATTCAGCAGGCCGCCAATGAAAACTACAAGCCGGGTAAATTTACTTCGTTTGTAGCCTACGAATTTTCTGCCAATGCTCCCGAAGGCAAAGGTGGCATGATGCACCGTAATGTGATTTTCAAAAACGACAAAGTACCCGTTACAGTTTTTTCTGCGTTTGAGGGTACCGGGGAGCAACTTCATCAATGGCTGGAAGGCAATTGCACGGGTGAATGTGATGTGCTCACAATTCCTCACAATCCCAACTTTTATTGGGGGCGTCTGTATTGGGGTAAAAATTCTGATGGATCTGAATTTACTCGGGAAATTATCGAGCGTCGCGAACGCATGGATCGCCTGGTGGAAATTATGCAAATTAAAGGTAACTCTGAATGCCAAACCGGCATTATGACCACCGATGAAGAATGCAACTTTGAAACTGTTTTTAATCCCTGCCAAGACGGCGAAAATGCCGCTTGCAGTAATGAGTATGCGTTTGTGCGTAACGGTTTGAAATTCGGTTTAAATCAGCAAGCCAAGTGGGGAACAAATCCGTTTAAACAAGGTTTTGTCGGTGCAACAGACAATCATAATGGTACGCCCAGCGACACGACCGAAAGCGATTTCGAGGGCCACTACGCGTATAACGATGGCGAACCGGAAATTCGTCTCGGACTAAAACCCAACCCAACTGCGCTGGCGATGGGCATATCCGCCGAAGACGACCCCACCAAACTCTACAACCCTGGCGCGGTTACTGGCGTTTGGGCGGAAAGTAATACACGAACAGATATTTGGGATGCGCTGCATCGTAAAGAAACTTTCGCCACCAGTGGCACCCGCACACAAGTTCGGCTCTTCGCCGGTTTCGAGTTCGCCAGGAATGCCCACGAACAAGTCGACTGGGTTGCCAAAGCTTATCAAACGGGCGTACCTCAGGGAGGCGATTTAAAAGCGGCACCCGCTGGAAAAGCAATATCCTTGGTGGTGTGGGCAATGCAAGACCCAGACAGCGCACCCCTGCAAAAAATTCAAATTATCAAGGGTTGGCGCACCAGCAATAATGAATTGCAGGAAGCGGTGTATGACGTTGCCTGTTCCGATGGCCTCACACCCGACCCTAAAACGCACCGCTGCCCCGACAATGGCGCCATGGTAAATCTCGAAGATTGTTCGATCAGCAGCGACAAAGGCGCGAGCGAATTGGCGACCACCTGGTCTGACCCGGACTTTAATATAACCGAGGCAGCTTTTTACTATGCTCGCGTTTTGGAAAATCCTGTGTGCCGCTGGAGCATGTACGACGCAAAACGCGCCGGCGTTGAACACCCGGCCGAACTTCCCAAAACGATAAAAGAGCGAGCCTGGACATCGCCGATTTGGTATACCCCGGAGACGCTTTAATTCTCGCGGCGTACATGTGACTGCTGTGCGCCGCAAGCTTTTAACCAAAGCATTCACAAATACACCACAGTTCACTGCAATAGCCGGATTAGCGAGGTAGCCTTTAACGTGTTACTGAACGCTGCGATTGGCAATTACCGGCACCCAGTAACCCATGTTGTAATTCGATAACAAGGGGCCTGTTAACACTAATTTATTGCTCTCTAATTTATTGTTCTCTGCGTTGTTTGTCGCTTATTTGGAATGACCAAACCGCACTCCTCGACAGCAGAATTTCGTCTAAAACAGAAAGCCGTAAATTAATGCTAGCAGGCTCCAATAACAATAAATGAGGATAATTACATGCAACGCCAGAGAGAAAAAACCAACATTTATCTTGGATTAGTGTTTAGTTTGCTGTGTTTTTCGATGCCCCACGCCTTTGCGCAGTCCTGCAACTGGTGGGGAACACTCTACCCGCTGTGCCAAAATACCAGCAGCGGATGGGGCTGGGAAAACAATGCCAATTGTATATCCGCCAACGCCTGCAGTTTCCTGCCACCCCCTTACGGCATTGTTGGGGATAGCTCCAGCAGCTCCTCTTCCAGCAGCAGTTCTTCGTCGAGCAGCTCTTCATCGAGCAGCACATCGTCCAGCAGCTCTTCCAGTAGCAGTTCCTCAAGCAGTAGCAGTGGTAGTAGTAGTGGTGGCGAAATCTGCCAAACGCTGTGCCAGTGGTACCAGGATGCACCGCGCCCCTTGTGTGAAATGCAAGACAACGGTTGGGGTTGGGAAAATCAGCAGAGCTGTATCGGCATTAACACCTGTAATAGCCAATCGGGTGGCGGTGGTGTGATTTCCGTTTGTAGCGGGTCATCCAGCTCCAACTCTTCGTCAAGTTCCAGTTCCAGCAGTTCCTCCTCGGGCAATGTATGCACCGCTCAAGCCATTACCCCCTACCTGCAAATAAATGGCGGCGCCTGGCAACAAACCGGAAACGCGAGTATTAATAACGGCGACACCATTAAATTTGGACCGCAGCCCGTGGTTGGCGGCATTTGGTCTTGGCAGGGTTGCGGCACCAACGGCAATACGCGTGAGCAAACCGTAATGCCTCAACAAAGTTGCATTGCCACCAGCCAGTACACCAACGACTGCGGTGCCACAAGTCATTACAACTTTACGGTTTCGATTTTGGGTTCAAGTTCGTCATCCAGCTCTTCCAGCACCACAAGTAGCGGTGGTGGCTATCAGGAAGGCGAATTTATTCTGGGTATGGATATTTCCTATTGGTCGGAACAACTCGATCGCGGTACCACCTATGTCGATAGTGATGGGCAAACCAAAGACTTACTAAGCCTGTTCAAAAATCACGGCATCAACTACATTCGTTTACGCGCTTTTGTCGACCCGCTGGCACCCTATGGTTATGCATCAACCGCAGGCGACTGTTCCGGCCGAGCGCAGGCCTACAACGGCAGCGCCGATATTGTTCGCATGGCCAAACGTATTAAAGCCGCGGGCATGGGCTTTCTTCTCGACTTCCACTATTCCGACACTTGGGCCGACCCGGGTAAACAAGTGGTACCCGATGCCTGGCGCAATGCGAGCAACATCAACGAACTCGCTGCCGACCTGCGCAGCTACACCGTGGATGTTTTGCAGCTGTTGCAGGCAGAAAATGCTTTGCCGGATATGGTACAGGTGGGCAATGAAATTACCCCCGGAATGCTAGTGCACGACCCCTCCAGCAATTCCGATTGTTGGGGCAATAACGCCGTGGAACGCAACGGCGCGAATGGTCGTGCGAGCAACGCTAACTGGGCTAATCTGGCAACGCTTTTAAAAGCGGGAATAGCCGGAGTTAAACAAGTGGACGCCAGCATCGAAACCGTTTTACACATTGAAAATTTCGATGACCCCGCCGGGGTTGAATGGTGGGTGGATAGTGCATTGAATCAGGGCGTGAATTTCGATGTATTGGGTTTATCGGCTTACGAGGAATTTCAGGGGCCGGCGAGTGCCTGGAGCAGCACCATGCAAAGCCTGGCGAATCGCTACCCGCAATTATCGTTTGCCATTGTGGAATACAACCCGCGCGCGCGTTTACTCAGTGACATTATGCATAACATTCCCAACGGCCGCGGCCTGGGCACCTTCTTCTGGGAGCCGACACAATCCGGTTTTTGGGGCAACGCCATATTCCAGCAGCAGGGCAACAGCTACCGAGCTAATAGCGGTGATTTTGCCGTGTATGATCAGATTGTGAATGATTATGGGCTGAGAAAACTGCCTTAAGGGGAGAGCGGAGATGCGCGTGTATCTCCGCACTTTTATAGGTTACAGCTCGCTCCAGGCATAGTTACTAACAACAAGGCGCTCACATGCTCTGCTTAGATTCAAGCGAGTCGATAGTTTTCTATGCATCGATTTTAATATCACGCTCATCAAACACTTCCTTGGCAGCAAACAAGCCATTGAGCGCTGCAGGAAAGCCCGCATAAACCGCCATTTGTATCATTACTTCAATAATTTCCTGCGCGCTGCAACCTACATTTAATGCCGCATTTACGTGCACTTTTAGCTGGGGTCTCGCATTTCCCAGTGCAGTTAGGGCGGCAACCGTTGCAATTTCGCGGGATTTCAAATCCAGGCCCGGGCGACTGTAGATATCGCCAAACGGGAACTCAATCAGTAAATCCGCAAATTCGGGTGAAATGTCTTTAAGGGCTTCTACCACCCGCTCACCCTGCTCTCCGTCTATTTCCGCAAGCTTTTGCCAGCCAATGTTATATCTTTCTGATTTCATTGTGCTTGTCCTTTTGTATTGATGCATTTATTGAAGTGTTTTCGTTGTCCGGTAAGTGTCAATTTTGTTGATCGTGCAAACCAAAAGCGTGCACAAAAATCACGCTATCGCCTCGAATCTATCACCAGACTTGGTAACATTTGTTTTTACAATTGCTGTCGAAGATGAAAAACGCAGTAATTTAAGGAAGGTTGAACGAGTTTGTATTTACGGCTTTTTGATTCGCTTATTTTTAATGCCATCCATGTGCGCCTTACGCGCCTCTGCTTTTATGGCGCTTTTGTTTTTACGGCACGATTTGCAAAAGATCGCACGCGTATTGATATTCCCTTTTATCTCTTCATACCACCATTTTTGGCTTTTCGCAGTCCATACTTCTTCCTTGCCGCAATCGCGACAAATTACAAGCTCGTCCTTATAAAATCGAGGTAGCGGCCCATAGGTATTATTGTGCTTAAGCGCCTCGTGATCAGCCATAATAGCACCCGGCGGAAGCGGGCTGTTTTTATCAAAAACATCTATATTGTTGTTCGCCTTTGCACGTTTCAGCGCACTTTCCGCGAGCTGTTTTCTGGTACTATTTTTACTCACCGATCGTGATTGAACAGTTTTGGATAATAACCCGGCTTACGCCAGCCAAGCTTCCGCAGCACTTCGATCACTTAAGCTGAAAGCTTTTATTTCCAGGCCGGGAATTAACATGCCCTCCAGCTCACTGATATTCTGTAACCACTTTTTGTCGGTGAGTATCGCAGCGCGATTGAATTTACCAATAAATTTGAATAGCGAAGGAAGTTTTGAAAGTTTTACCCCCACTGCGCTTAAGGTCGGAAAGTTAAACTCACCAATTTCAAACAGCATTTTGCCGTTTTCAATACCTTCGGCTTCGCGCATAAAATCATTCAATGCGGTTTCCATTTCGTCAGAATTGAGTTTTCCCTCATAACTGATATTGAGACGGTTATTTGCGATTCGTTCGACGTTAAACATAGATAGCCCTCTTTGGTACGATATTAATCATTTGTCTCAGCTGTATTATTAACCTGGCAACACTTCCGTGTGTTGCTATTAACCCGGCCATGTATATTGCCGGGTTAATAAATTGCCGGGTTAATATTAACGACAGACCGATAACTACGCGGGTTCCAATCATACGCTTATAGCGACTGCATTCGCGCTATTCAAATGCCCTTAGTGCCAGTAAAGGGAATAATGTTGTTAGGAAATTTCATTGCAACCACTTCGTCTGAGAAATCTTTTGCAACCTGCAGAATCGTGCGGCTCACATGGGCATATTGTTTTGAGAAGGGCGGCCAGTAATCGCCGAGACCCGCTGCATCATTAATAACCAGCACTTGGCCATCACAGTCTGGGCCGGCACCGATACCAACAGTGGGTATTGCCAGTGCCTGAGTAATTTCGCTCGCAAGGGGGTAGGGGATATGTTCGAGCACCACCATAAACGCACCCGCTTCTTCAATGGCTTTCGCGTCATTTTTTATTTTGACGGCTTCCTCGTTGGTATTGCCCACCTGCTTAAAGTTTTTAGCGGTTTGGGGCAGCAAACCCGCGTGGCCAACAACCGGAATGCCGTGTTTTACCAGATGTGTAATAACCGTTTTATTACAACCTTCCAGTTTAACGCTGTCTGCGCCGGCGGAAATTAATCGCTGTGCATTTTGCAAAGCGGTTTCCGGGTCTTTGTCGGTTTTATAGGGTAAATCTCCAATGATATGCGTCTGCTTTGCACCACGGCGCACGGCGGCTATGTGATATTCCATGTGTTCGATGGTAACTTCTCGCGTACTCTCGAAGCCCATCTCAACCATGCCAACCGTATCGCCCACCAAAATAATGGGTATGCCCGCTTCTTCCAGGCTTCGGGCTACTGGAAAATTATAAGCGGTAAGCATGGGTATGGGTGTTGCGCCCTTCATCGCAATAAATTCTTTGGGGGTTAACTTCATGTTTAAATTCCTTTAATCACGGGTTAGAAACGGCTTCAGAGTTGTTAGAGACCGCTCAATAATTAACAGATGTAAATACTCACTGTACGAGCACCTACTACAGTCAGCTCGCAGACTAAGAAAGCAGACCTTGATATTACGTGATGATCCGTGAATTTCAGAGTGAGTCGTTGATAAAGGTGACGATTGTTTAGCTAAAGATAAAACGACACAACATCGCGGGCATGAAGCCGGTAAACGGCACCGCGCCCGAAACAGAATCGGGCGCGGCAGATACTTATTGGTGCGCGATGGCGGTAGGTTCGGCTTTGGGTTTACCGCGCAATTTATGGCTGAGTTGGAAGACCACTACAAAGAACACCGGCACAAAGAAAATGGCCAGCACAGTGGCGCTGAGCACGCCGCCGAATACCCCGGTACCAATGGCATTTTGGCTGCCGGAACCAGCGCCGCTTGAGATCACCAGTGGCAATACGCCCAGGCCGAAGGCGAGCGAGGTCATTAAAATGGGTCGCAGCCTCATTCGAATCGCCATCATGGTGGCTTCGATAAGCGGTTTGCCCTCCTGCTCGTAAAGCGCGCGAGCGAATTCCACAATCAAAATCGCGTTCTTGGCGGAAAGCCCGATGGTGGTGAGCAGCCCCACCTGAAAATACACATCATTGGAAAGGCCGCGCGCCATAGCAAATAACACCGCACCGATCACCCCCAGCGGCACGACCATCATCACCGCAAAAGGCACCGACCAGCTTTCGTAAAGGGCGGCAAGACACAAAAACACCACCAAGATCGAAAGCGCATAGAGTGCCGGAGCCTGCGCGCCCGACTGGCGTTCCTGGCGGGACATCCCGGTCCATTCAAAGCCGAAACCGGGCGGCAATTGCGCGGCGAGTTGTTCCATAATTTCCATGGCCTGACCGGAACTCACACCGGGTGCCCCCTGCCCCTGAATATTGACACTGGAGATGCCGTTGTAGCGTTCCAGGCGCGGCGAGCCGTAAATCCAGCGACCACTGGCAAAGGCCGAGAACGACACCATTTCGCCGAGATTATTGCGCACGTACCAGTCGCCGATGTCGTCGGGGTTCATACGGAACGGCGTATCACCCTGCACATAGACCCGCTTGATGCGGCCCTGATCGATAAAGTCATTTACGTAACTGGCAGCCCAGGCGGTGGAAAATACCGCGTTAATCTGATCCACCGAAACCCCCAGAGCCGCAGCGCGGGCGGTATCCACATCCAGCTTGAATTGCGGCGTATCTTCCTGGCCGTTGGGGCGTACCCGGGTAAGGCGTTTATCCTGCGCGGCCATGCCCAATAATTGATTGCGGGCCGCCATTAAGGCTTCGTGACCCTGGCCGCCGAGATCCTGCAGTTGCATATTAAAACCGGAAGAGGTGCCCAGCTGCGTGATCGCCGGCGGCACGAACGGGAATACCAGGGCCTCACGCATTTGCATAAAAAAGCCCATGGCGCGACCGGCGACGGCCTGAATATGCTGGTCGGCGCGCTTGCGCTCACTCCAGTTGCGCATTTTCACGAAGGCGATGCCGTTGTTCTGGCCGCGACCACTGAAGCTGAATCCAATCACCGAAAATACCGATTCCACATTTTCGGCTTCCTGCTGCAGAAAATAACTTTCCACCTTATCCATTACCGCCATGGAGCGCTCTTTGGTGGAACCCACTGGCAGGCTCATTTGGGTAAACATAATGCCCTGGTCTTCATCGGGCAGGAAGGAACCCGGCAGGCGCCCAAACAACAGTGCAAGGCCACCCACCAGCACCAGATACACCAGCATAAAGCGTCCTTTACGAGCCAACATGGCGCGCACGCCTTTTTGATAACCGCGATTACCGCGATCGAAATTGCGATTGAACCAACCGAAAAAACCGCCGCGATTGTAATGCTCAGCATCGGTGGCTTGCAGCATGCTGGCACACAATGCCGGCGTAAGGGTGAGTGCGACCACCACAGAAAGCAGCATGGCCGACACAATCGTAATGGAGAACTGGCGATAAATTACACCGGTGGAGCCGCCGAAAAATGCCATGGGCACAAATACCGCCGAGAGCACCAAAGCGATACCAATCAGTGCGCCAGTAATCTGATCCATGGACTTTTGCGTCGCCTCGCGTGGTGCGAGGCGGTCTTCGTGCATTACCCGCTCGACGTTTTCCACCACCACAATGGCGTCGTCCACCAGCAGGCCAATGGCCAACACCATGGCAAACATCGTTAAGGTGTTAATGGAAAAGCCGAACGCCAGCAGAATTGCAAAGGTTCCCAACAACACCACAGGTACCGCAATAGTGGGAATTAAGGTTGCGCGGAAGTTCTGCAAAAACAGATACATTACAAAAAATACCAGCACAATGGCTTCCACGAGGGTTTGCACCACCCCTTCAATAGAAAGCTTTACAAAGGGCGTGGTGTCGAAGGCTTTAACCACTTGCAAGCCCTGCGGGAAAAACGGCTTTAATTGCTCGATGCGCTCCATCACCGCGTTGGCCGTATCCAGCGCATTGGCACCACTGGCCAGAGTGATGGCCAAACCGGTGGCGGGTTGATTGTTGTATTCGGTTTCGAACTGATAATTTTCAGCGCCCAGTTCAATGCGGGCGACATCGCCCAGGGTAATCCGTGAGCCATCGCTGTTGACGCGCAGCAATATATGGCTGAACTCGTCCGCCGTGGAAAGCCGGGTTTGCACCACAATACTGGCGTTAATATCCTGCCCTGGCAGGGCCGGCGCGCCACCCAATTCACCGGCGGCAATTTGCGCATTCTGGGCACGAATTGCGCCCACCACATCCACGGTGGTTAGGTCGTAGGCCGCCATTTTGTGGGCATCCAACCACACCCGCATGGCGTATTGCGAGCCGAACAACTGCACTTGACCCACGCCGTTCACACGGCTTAGGGGTTCGCGCACGGTGGCGGCGATAAAGTCGGAAATATCGTATTTATCCATGCTGCCGTCTTCAGACACAAAACCCAGCACCATTAAAAAGCCGGCGGTGGATTTGGTTACCCGAATACCCTGCTGCTGCACTTCGGCGGGCAGCATGGGCATGGCGGCCTGGAGTTTGTTCTGCACCTGCACCTGAGCGATATCCGGGTCGGTACCGGCGGTAAAAGTGAGGGTAATTTCGGCGGTACCGCTGGAATCACTGGTAGACGACAAATATTCCATGTGGTCTACCCCGGTGAGATTCTGCTCGATAATCTGCACCACAGAATCTTCCACCACCTTGGCGGATGCACCCGGGTAGCTGGTACGAATCGACACCGATGGCGGTGCCACTTCCGGATATTGCGCAACGGGTAACTGGATAATGGACAAGGCGCCCGCCAGCATAATCACAATCGCGATGACCCAGGCGAACACCGGGCGGTCGATAAAAAAGCGCGCCATGGTTTAGCCCTCCGCTGCAGCCAGTTCTTTCGCGGAATCATCACCCGTCAATTCCACCGGTTGCACCGGCGCACCGGGCGCGGTTTTTTGCAGGCCTTCCACAATCACCCGGTCACCGGGCTGCAAGCCACTTTCCACCAGCCACTGGTTGTGCACCGTGCGGCTGACCGCCACCTGGCGGGCTTCAACAATATTTTCGGGGTTTACCACCAAGGCCGTGGCCTGCCCCTGGCGGTTGCGGGTAACACCGCGCTGCGGCACTAGCAAGGCGTGCTGTCGCACCCCCTCTTCCAACTCGGCGCGCACAAACAGGCCGGGCATTAACAGATTATCCGGGTTGGGCACCAGGGCACGCACGGTGACGCTGCCGGTGCTCTCATTCACACTCATTTCCGAAAACTGCATCACCCCGGCGTGTTCGTAACGGCTGCCATCTTCCATAATTAAATGCACCTGGCCGAGATTATCGCGCCGCAAGGTGCCAGCCATCGCCTGGCGACGCAGCGCCAGCAGATCTTTGGCGGGCTGTGCAAGATCCACATAGATTGGGTCCAGCTGATGGATGGTGGCCAGTGCCGAGGCCTGCCCTGCGGTAACCAGCGCGCCCTCAGTTATGTTGGACTTGCCAATACGACCGCTAATAGGTGCCAGCACCTTGGTGTACGCCAGGTCGATATCGGCGGTTTGCACCGCGGCCTGAGCCACAGCTACCTCGGCTTTAGCCTGCAGAAACCCCGCTTCGGCATTATCGAAGTCCAACTGACTTACGGCTTTATCGCTGAGTAATTCTTTATAGCGGCGAAACTGGCTCTTGGCGGTATCAAAGTTCGCCTGCGCCCGAGCCAGATTGGCCTTGGCAGTATTCAGCGCGGCCTGGTAGCGCGCCGCATCAATTTGATACAACTGCTGCCCGGCTTCCACCTGAGAGCCTTCTTCAAATAAACGCTGCTGAATAATGCCGCTCACCTGGGGACGAACCTCTGCCTGACGGGTGGCGACCGTGCGCCCTGGCAGCTCCGAGGTGAGCGCTACATCTTTGGCCTGAAGGGTAACTACCGCGACTTGGGCGGGTGGGCGCTGAGCCCCGGCGGCGTTTTGGCTGCCCTGTTGGCAGGCGGTAAGCGCCAGCGCGGCAAATAAGCTGGCACTGAGAGTTGCAAGGCGGTGCAATCGTGTGCGGTACATCGTGAGCTCCTGAATATTCGGAATGGCCGCCAGAGGCAGCGGTTAACAGCAATTAATCGGTCTTATCGGGCTTGCGAAATACCTCGCCAGGTGCCGGTAATCACCTGTTCCAGTAAGGCTTCATCCACCGTGAGCATGCCCAGGTTGTGGCTTCGGGCCAGCGGCCAGAAGGTATCGACAGATATACAAAACAGAGCATCGTTAGGTAGGTTTAACAACTCACCGCTCTGACGCCCTTCTTCGAAAAGCTCACTCAGGGGTGCAAACAGGGTCTTCGCCGAAGTGTATTGGCTGCGCAGCACATCCGGTGGTAACTGCTCGAACTGACCTTTGCACAGCAGCGTATCTGGGTGGGCAATGCAGTAATCCCAAATCTGGTGGCACAAGCCGCGATAACGCTGCTCCGCAGGTTCGGACTCATCCCACTTCAAAAAAGCCACATCTGCAATATCGTGAATAATCTCCATATGCAGCTGCTCGATAAGGTCTTCCCGATCACGGAAATACAGGTAGATCGTGCCAGCCGCCACCCCGGCCTCCAGGGCCAACTGTTTTACCGAAAAGCCGTGAAAGCCCCGCTGCGCAAGAAGTTTGCGGGTGGCTTTGAGGATTTGATGGCGCTTGGCCTGCTGCCCGGGTTGCAGGGCCTCGGGTTGGATTAGGGGTTGTTGCATGGGGGGGTAAAACCGAAATGAATGAACGTTCATTCAGTGTAGGCTTTAAAAGGTCACCGTCAAGTGAAAAACCTCCGCGGGAGCACCGGCGCCTGCCTGCAAAACCTCTAGCAGCACGAGAAGGCCGGCAATAAAACGCTCGGCTGCCAACTCCCTGTTGCTGCTTCACCAAATAGAAATTTTTCAGCTACGTGGCAAACCAGCGCTATGCCCAATGGTGTTTAATCCAAAAAGCCATCACGTACTTCACCAGCGTAGCGAATCACTTTCTGCTGGCCGGTGAGGGTATTTATCTGCAGAAGATACAAAGACTGCGGTGCTAGCTCTACCTTGTGATCGCGCTTCGTAAAGCCTCGAACGGTAAAGGGCTGGCTGTGCTCGGTTTTGTTAATCGCTAAAAGTGCGCGCGTATCGCCATTGGCTCCCGCAAACACCGCCGCTTCATCGATGGGCTTGCTTACGCGATACATTTCTGTGCGGAAGTTATCCGCCAAAAGTTTATAAACCAGGGCAGCCGGGCGTGGCTTGGCGCCCTGAAAAAACCCCAGTTTCCAGGGGTGGTCTTGCTCGCCATCACTGATATGCCAGAAACTCAGGTTCCACACCCCTTCCTCCAGCGCAACCGCCATGGTTTCCGCAGTCCAAAGTGCTGCCCCGAATGTGCTGGGCGACGCGCTGTTTTGGGTGTTGCTTGCATCCCAGGCGATATTGGCTTCGGTAAAGGCGAGTTTTTTATCGGCGGCACCGTGGTCTGCCAGGGTTTGTCGCAGGGTTTTAATCAGCGCGCGAAATTTTTCGCCATCCGCGAACGCGGCGCTCAAACTGGCTTGTTCAGATTTAAAGGGGTAGCGGTGCAGAGTGACCACATCCAGATATTCCGCGCAGCGTTTTAAGAAGGGGCTAAGCCAGTCGTTTCCCTCATAATATTTCCAGGCCAGATCCGGCCCCACGATTTTTACATCGGGGGCATGCTTGCGAATGGCTGTGGCGAAGCGGGCAAAACTTTCGCAGCTATCGGCAGGGTCAAAACCCGCCGCGCGATCGCCCGATTCCACATACATATCCGGTTCATTGCCAATGGAAACAAACGGTGGATAACGGCCGGACAGCTTGTGAAAGGTATCCAACGTTGCTAACGCGCTTTCAACAGTGGCTGGGCTGCCATCAACATCATGCAACAGCGAAAGCTGCAGCAGGGGTGCTGCACCAATGGCCCGGGTATAGTCAATATATTCGGCGATTCGCGTTTTATCGAAGGGCTCCGGCTTGTCGAGAAATTCCACACCGTAGTTATTCTTATCGTTATTAATGCCGCCTGCACGCAACAATTGTACACCCATGGCAGCAACAGGCTCCCGGGTTTTCTCAATCACCGCCTGCCACTGACGCACCCAGTTCCAATAATTCTGACCATAGAAATAAGGAGAGATAGGCGTGACATCATTTATATCGACAACAACGGTTTGCGTTGTTAGAGGTGTTTGCAGATGCGTATTTTGTTGCTGGGAATCGCCCGCCGAAGCGCAAGCGCTGAGTACCATTAATAGCAATAAACCAGGGTATCGCTTACACATAAATTCCCCTTGGGTGATTAACCGTCGGCAATGGACTAACAAACGCTGCTCGCGCGTCGCCATACCGTGCCATTGAGTCATCAATAAAAGTATCAGGCCGGGGAAAACATTCAAGTTTTTACGACGAATATGGATTGTGTTGTGTATAACAGCGATAACCTCGCTTAAGGCGACCATTGAGCCAGGATTGGGATTTGTTTACGTGATAGCTAAATCACAACTTTAGACACCCACAGCAACGCCTGCTTAGCAAGAGGCAGCGTTCTCGTTGCAGTGGGTGTCTGCGCAGCGCCTTGGGGAAGTTTGGGTACACCCACTATAAGCTGGTATATCGAACTCGACTGCAATTGAACACCAGGTCAGAAAGGTTTGTGAGGATGCACATTACATAATGGTTATTAAACATGTGAGAATTGCTTTAGACGTTGCGAGTAACGTTATTAAAATCAATGAAAGGAAATTCATTAAAGTGATATCAAAAATAATTTTCGTCAGCACTGTGATAATAATAGCTGGCAAGTGGGACTGGGGACATTACTTAATGTCAGGCTATTGGGATTTTGGGGGTTATTTGCTGTAGAATTGCAGCAGATATTGAATATAGTAAGCAGGATTATGAGTAAGGTCTTGTAGTAGAAAGGTAGCATCGTACATTCATGTATAGAGTGCTATGTTCATTCGCAAATAATTCGCCAAAATTCTCAATCTGTAAAAATTATTCAATAAAATACAGCGTGTGTTGGAGGGTAGAGTATTGAGCATGCTCTGTTTCCGTTCTTTGTGTCTTGCGAAACTATCAGCACTAGCAAAACGAAAAACAATCAGTAGTAAATGGTAACAGTCAACGAGACAGTATATTGAGCTAAGTAACTGCTCGTAAAAAAGGGACTTAATCGGTGGATTCCTAGGCAAGTTCCTGACTTTGTATCGTAGATAAAATTTATATTAACTCTCCAGTCGATTAACGCAAAATAAGTCAGTTTCATTATTTATGATTGGATTTAGCAGTACGTAAAAACACTGATTTTGTTCTTATGTAAAACAGGCGCTAAACAGACTGGTAACTATATTTTATTTGCAATAACCGGCACACCTAGTATCTGAATTCTGCTAGCAAAGCAATGATTGAATTCCGACGTACTCTAAATCGAATATCAGGCTTCTGACTGATTAGTTTCCGTTAGCTAATTCCGTTATTTTCATTAGGTTAGCTTTCGCTGCCTGGGTATCAGGGTGATCGGGCCCCATCACTTTCACTGCTATATCAAGGGATTTTTGGTAATACTCTAATGCGAGACGGTAGTCTTTCAGTTCTGCATGCACCTGACCCAGGGTTTCATATACTTCTGCGTACAAGGGATGGTTAGGTTCGACTGTATCTGACAAAATCGCCAGTGATTGTTCAGCGTAGCTGATTGCTCGCGGATAATCGCCCAAATTGAAGTAGGACCCACTCAAATTGGCGTAGATTCCTGCGACATAGAGATGTTTATCTCCCAGGGCGTTTATCACAACCGCAAGAGATTGATTGTAGTAGTCGATCGCTTTTTGATACTGCCCTAAATCTACATAGATGGTACCCAAATTATTGTAGCCCCCACCGACCAATGGATGTTGCTCTCCGAGAACGGCTTTATTTATTTCTAAACCCTTAGAGAGATTATTAATAGCCATTTCAAGCTGGTTCTGTTCGCGGTACACAATCCCGAGGTTGTTGTATGTTCTTGCGACATAGGCGTGGTTCGGGCCAAGAAATTGAAGATTTAAAGACAAGGACTTCTCATAGTAGTCAATCGCCTTATCGTACTCTCCCTTACTGGCATAAGCAAAACCCAAGTTATGGTAGTTCTTGGCAACATCTGGATGATGTTCTCCAAACGTATTGAGTTGTATGGCAAGAGCCTTGTTACAGAATTCGATAGCGAGGTCGTAGTTTCCTGTCTCGTTATACACAACCGCAATATTATTAAAAATTTCCGCTATCAATAGGTCATCTTTTTCTGCGGAATTCGAATTTGATAATAAGGCTTTTTGATAATTTTCTATTGCGGTCTCGTAATTCCCTTGATTAAACTCTGTTTTACCTAGCTTTACATAAATGTTTGGGTTGTCCGAAATAACATCGCCTTCTCCACTGCTTGATAGTGCTAGAGCATCGTGGAAATGGGCTTCGGCTTCCTGATACCTGCCTTGTTCATTCAGTAAGTCACCATATTCAGTCAGACTCTCTATGGCCTCTTTTTTACTGGTCGGTAGACTTTCCTGGCGTAGTTCCAGCGCCTCCTGTAGCAGCGGTTCTGATGCAGAATACAAGCCCAGTTCACGATACACCACGCCCATTGAATTCAGTAGGGCACTTTTGTACTCGGGCTGTTTGTTTAAGCTGGCTTCGATTTTTTCTACACCTCGATCCAATATTTCCCTTGCGGTAACCGTATTACCCCGTGACTCTCCAGGATCAGAAATGGAAAACAAACCTAACATGAAATTCTGTATTTCATGTGCGACCTCAACGTTTTGTTCTGCCTTTTCTCTCGCCTGCTCTGCGAGATCCCTTTCATGTTGAGCGATATTTCTTTCGTTTATTACGCGCAGTTGCTGACCTGCAGCGACAAGTAATAGCGTCGCTAATAAGCCTGCCAGAACACGGTTACGCTGTACGAAACGGAGGGATAAATAAAACAAGGATTCCTTGCGGGCCATGACCGGGCGCTTTGCCAGGTAACGAGCTATGTCGTCTGCAAATTGTTGTACTGAAGCATAGCGGCGCTCAGGATCTTTCTGTAAGGATTTAAGAATGATTTCATCCAGGTCGAATGCAATTTTTCGATCTGGTATATGTGCGTTCCAGATGGTGTTTCGGAATACCTGACTGGGCCGTTTTGGCTGAATTTCGCAGACAGCTTTAAGTAAATTCTCGCTCTTAAGATCGTACGGGGATTGGCCAGTTATAAGCTCATAAAGGATCACACCGAGGCTGAACTGATCACTGGCAGTGGTGAGTGCTTCATGCTTAATTTGTTCGGGGCTGCTGTAGCGCGGTGTCATTGGAGCACCAAGCACCGAAAGTGTGGTGTCTTCCTTTTCCTCCTGCAACAGTTTTGCGACTCCGAAGTCCAGCAGTTTCACCTGGCCACTGTATGTCACCATAATGTTACTGAACTTTAAATCCCGGTGAATAACTAATTGTTTGTGTGCGCTGGCCACTGCTTCGCAGACGTTGATAAAAAGACGTAGCCGCTCTTCTATGGATAATGAATTTTGCTGACAGTAGGTATCTAAATTAAGACCGTCGACGTATTCCATGGCATACCAAGGTCGGCCATCGATAGAAATACCACCATCGAGAAAGTGCGCAATGTTGGGGTGCTTCAAACCGGAGAGAATCGCCCGTTCGCGTTCGAAGCGTGAGATTAATTCTCTGGTGTCTCCCCATCCTCGAATCAACTTTAATGCAACCGGGAAGTTGTGAATGCCATCGGTTCGTGTCGCTGCATAAACGTCGCCCATGCCGCCACCGCCCAACTTTTTATTGAGTCGATAAACGCCAAAATTCTCCCCTATGAGATCAACCGCCTGGGGTTTGGCTGAAAATTTTGTAATTGTGTCGCTACCGAAAAAACTCTCATCACTGCGATAATGCGCCAGGAGTGCTGCACATTTATCAAACAGCGCTTTGTTGTCACCACATCGCTTTCGGATGTACTCCAGTCTGCTTTTTTCTGGCTGTTCAATGGCATCGTCGAATATGTCTAGTGATTGCCGTGCTAACGTTATTTCGTCGGTCTGGTTCATAAATCTCTGGCATGTGACATAGCGTCACCGTATAAGTGTTGACCCAAGAACGCTTTTGCCCGCCGCCACTTTCGATGGTAATTACTTTCCGAAAATTGCAGGATGTCGCATATCTCCTGGGTTGAAAATTCCCAAAAAGTTCGTAGCTCTGTCACCTGTGCCGCCTGGTCATCCACTTTTCTCAGAGCGTCGAGCGATTGACTCATAACAAGGGTGTGCAGCATATTTTGAGGCGATTCGATACTTTCAACTTCGTAGTCCGAGACTCTTACGCCATGATCGCGTTTCACCGCATATTTACCACGCAATCTCTTCTTGAGAATGTCTCTAAGACGCCACGCGGCAACCGCAAAATACTCTGAGCTACTAACGCAATCTTTAAGCTTGTATTTTTTAAAGTGGCAGTAGAGTTCATTTACCAACTCGGTTGCCTGAAGTGAGTGATCGCCATTTATATCTCCGAGCGCACGCTTCGCAGATTTGTGCAGCCGCTGGTAAGTAATGACTGTTAGCCTGTCTAACGACTGTTCGTCACCCGCGTTCCAGGCGCTGATATATTCGGTAATTACAGACATAAGGGGTTCATATAATAATCAATTACGCGGGCTAAAAAATGCAATTCTGGGTGGAAGAAGATGAATTTCTATCGGTTTTGCAAATTTTCGTGACAATCTTTTTCGTCAGACTGTTACCTATCTACTGACTCAGCGTGTTACCACCAAAAATATCAAACGTCGAAACGCCGAGCATAAAGATCCGATACCGATTTTTTGTTGATTGCAGCGCCTTTAAACGTATTAATCTGACAAGGTCCGTCGAAAAATTATTGGGCTATTAAATACAAGCAATGTTAACCATTGATATTACGACCACATTAAAGAGCGGCAGAAATTCTCTAAGGAGGGGCTTGCTGACACTGCCCATAGCAAAAGACGGTGAACCCATACTTGGAATTAACAAACAATGCCTGTGAAGAACAAACATTAAGCAAACCTACTACTGTTAATTATCATTTCTGGTGCCGAGAATACATTGTTTTTTCCTCTCTCACCCTTAAGTACGGGCCGATTTCCTGGCACGATTATTATCGAGTAAATGCCTGCTCAAGCCTTATAACTATACCATTACACGACTTTTCTTTCGTCAACACCTTATTCCCTGACAGTTTTTGAGTCGGCTTTGGTAGCTATAGATTGGGAGACAAAGCATGGCTTATCTCTCCCGCTTAGATACTACCGCAACGGCGTGCTTAAGCCTGTTGCATTTATCAAAACGATGGTCTGGTTGCCACGCAATAAATATACGCGGCACCACCGAAACACTAGGGGATGAACATGACTCATCGAATATGGCTTTTACTGGCTCTCAGCCTACTGTGTATTTCTTCAACCTCTTTCGCAGAGACACTTACCGATCGTTGCAGTGGTGACGTAGCAATTGCACCAACTTACGAGTCTTCCGTTGATGCACCGGGCACATTAATTCTCAACCGTAGCAACGTCGATAGCGGTTGGTCCTTACCTATAAAAATCAAAACCAGTGAAGGTGGCATTATTACCGGAGGTGGTTTTATTCGCTGGTTTTGTAAATCCACAACCAACAATTGGCTTGACCCAGGCACCTGGAGTTTGGATGGTTTATCTCTAGGGGTGACCAAATGTGATAACAATGGACAATATGAGGATTATTCCGGCGGTGGTGTTTGCTCTGGAAGCGACTACGTGAATTTTGGCGGAATTAATAAAAATGAGTGGACTGCGGAACGCTCACGCTGCTCAAACGGGACCAACAAAATTCGAGTTAAGCTGGGCGCAGATCGAAAGCTGAACATACAGTGCCTGGAACCGGAATCTACCACCAAATACTATGGTCTTACCGCTGTTGGTTTGAGGAGCTGGACCAACGAATCCGGAAAAATCATAGGTGACCCCTCTTGCGTTTCTTGGGGAACAAACAGAACGGATTGCTTCGTGCGAGGGACTGATAACGCGCTTTACCACAAATGGAGCATAGGAGGTGGTTTTAGTGGCTGGGAATGGCTGGGCGGCGAACTGGCGAGCTCACCGGAATGCGTATCATGGGGCAGCGATCGGCTCGACTGTTTTGCGAAAAGTCCACAGAGTGAATTGATCCATATCTGGTGGGATCACACTCAGTGGGGCCCATGGGAATCTTTGGGTGGCAAAATTGCATCGAAGCCGACCTGTATATCCAGAGGCTACGGGAAGCTGGATTGCTTTGTATTAAACGCATCAAGTAACCTTTTGCACAAATACTACGATTATGGTTGGAGTGGCTTCAATAATTTGGGTGGTGTACTTACCAGTGTGCCATCGTGCATTAATCAACCGCCCTACAACATGAGCTGTTACGCGCGAGGCACTGATAACGCTTTATATGGTATTTCGAAGAGCGTATTTACCAGCTGGAGCAACTGGACAAGTATGGGTGGCGTATTAACAGGTGCACCCGATTGCGTAAGAACAGATAGTTCACTGGTTCAGTGTTTTGTACGCGGTACCGATATGGCCTTGTGGGTTCGTAACCATTTCCCATCGGGTGGCGGCGTTAATAACTGGCGCAAACTTGGTGGATATATGGACTACAACGCCCCAGAATGTGTAGCCCGAAAAGATAATCGCGTTATTTGCCTTGTTAAAGGTGCAGGCAAAAATGTTGCTTCGATTGAGTCAAAAGGAGATCAGTGGTTTAACTGGAAACCTTCTAACCAGTACATAGTAACGCGCCCGAGTTGTACTGCCGTAAGTAAAGATAGAATTAACTGTATGGCGAGAGGCGAACTTTCTCAGCCATTTTCTACGGTTGGTTCGTATATTTATTAATTCAAACTAACTAACAGTGCTCAGGAGCGTGAAAATGGATTTTTTCAGGCAGCTCCTGAGCATTTCTTCTTTAATATTCAAATTACCTTCTCGCCGCAGATATACGCTGTTTTACACCCTCTCTGGTTCTATGGTTATTCTCAATGCTATCGATACACCCTGAAAAAAAACAACTTGCCGACATAGAAATATTTAGGCGATATAGGGGTGGCGTAATACAAGTCCGCAACAACGGTTTGAGCTGTTTCAGAAATTTGCTGCAGCTTATTTTTTTGAGCATCGCCCGCCGAAGCGTTAGCGCTGAATACTATTAATAGCAATAAACCAGGGTATCACTTAAACATAAATTCCCCGATTAACAGCCGGAACCGGATAGGCATGCTCTGTTCGTGCGATACCGTGCATTGCCATATGTGACACTGAACTGCCAATAAAGGTATCGACACGAGAAAAACATTCAAGTTTTTGCGACAAATGCGGATTGTGTGGTGTATAAGTGCCGGATTGGTATACGGCGGCGTTGAGGTGAGGTAGGTCTTTATGGTGTGATTGGAGTCTGACCTCATTTTGCCCAGTTTCGCCCGTAACCCGTATATCGTCAGAGGCGACGGCAGCGAACAACGCTGAGCCGCGCCCCAAACACATAAAAACAAGTTAACTTTTGATAATTCTCCATAGATATCTTTTATTAGTCAGTTTAACTCAAAGAATTGCAGTTCCCGTTATGTGATATTCCGCGTTTCAGGGCTACTCAACTGCAATGGTGACAAAAATATTTTAAAGCCGCTGCGCAAGGACACATTGAGCAGCCATCCAGTATCACCACCGAAATAAATCACTGGCCTCTAAGAACGTTAATTTATTACAGCGTTTTGCGAAAAATGTGGCGATCACGCCACCCGCTTTATCCACTTGCATTTGCAGAGCTATAATTTGATTAATGCGCGTTATCCATTGTCTTTGGCGCGTATTTAATTCTTCTTTAGCGTGAAAAGAGGCTCGTTTGACGAAATAACGCATTACACTTGAGCCAAGGGCTGTGATATTCGGGCTAATCAAGAATTAGTAGGTCTCCTATAAATAATAACACTGTATAAACGGAGTTGATCTATGTCACACATCGAAGACTTAATTGCCGAATATTATGATTGGCAAGGTTATCTAGTAAAAAGAAAAATTGTGGTTGGTCAGCACCTTCTTGGAAGTGAAGATATGGTGCTGGATCTCATCGCCTTCAATCCGAAATCGGGGCATATGATCCATATAGAGCCCTCCATCGATTCCGATTCCTGGAACACTCACATTGAGCATTTCGTAAAAAAGTTTCACCTCGCAAAAGAGCTGATATTCTCCGAGGTTTTTACGTGGTTAGATCCGAAAGTTGAAATCGAGCAGGTCTCGGTGCTGGTGACGCATCCAAAAGGTCGCGAAAAATTGGGCGATGCGAAGCTGGAGTCGGTGGATGAACTAATGGCGGAAATTCGACGCAAAGTGACTGAGCAAGGGCCCGTCGTCAAGAACCCCATTCCAGAACATTACCCCTTGTTAAGAACCTTGCAACTTTCTCACAATGGGTATTACGAAGCCTTGTAATTTAATATAAGCGCTATTTGTTGGCTCCATCCCGGAGAAAAACACCGCAAAGCTTATGCCGGATATTATGTATGAAACCGGGCGTGTGTTTATAACAGAGGACGCCGCAAATGCGCTTACACAGGTCTTAAAAGAGGTTGAATTACTTAGTGTGAACTAGCAACGCGCTAAGTGCGGCTATTTGTTTAAACCGCTGAAAATCGTTGCGGTCAACCCCAGGCTAAGCACCAAAAACCATCATCGCGATATCACTTCCGTCGGTTTCGATGGAGAAAACCCAATCTTCAAAACCGCGTTTTTTTGATGAAGATTTTACCCATTCGTGTATTGAGGACAGCAGGTCCTGCAAACCAAGCGCACACTAGGTGACTTCTCGACTGCCGCGCCTCGACTTGCGTTAAAAACGTATGGGAACGGCCTTGCATCTGAGAGTCCCTTAATTCCAAATAAAATAATTTCCCAGGTTCTCTGGTATAACGCCCCTTGCTCAAGAATTTCTCGAGCGCGCTCCATAAAACTCGCGAGTGCAGTAAAATTATTCACTGTCACCAGCCCGAAGGGCTACGCGGCCATGTCAGTGCCCAGCTAGCTACATCAACCCAGCTACACCGCAACAACCCAGCAACGCCACATCAACCCAGCTACACCACAACAACCCAGCTACGCCAAATCAACCCAGCAACGCCACATCAACAGTGCTTCGCAGCAAAGAAAGCAGCTACGCTGCAACCCGCCCCCCGACAAAAGCCACTCTCACCGCTCGCACCCAATAGTCACTGCAATGGCTTCCAGAGAAAAGCATCCACTTACCCGAGATGGGTATCGGTTTAGGAGAGAAATTAGTCTCTTGCCCGATGGATACGCACTCATAGAGCGAGTTATCAGCAATATATAGGGAGAAAACAAGCCCAGACGGTGAGATGTCACTCAGGCTTGATGAGAGTTTATGCAAATAGCGTGAGTGCTTATGTAGACTTGGTGAGATTTTAAGCAAATACAGTGAGATTTTCTTTAAGTCTGGTGAGACTTCATACAAATAGCTTGAGTGTTTATGGAGACTTGGTGAGATTTATAATAAATATAATGAGAGTTTCTGTAAGTCTGGTGAGACTTCATACAAATAGCTTGAGTGTTTATGGAGACTTGGTGAGATTTATAATAAATATAATGAGAGTTTCTGTAAGCCTGATGAGATTTCCTACAAATAGCTTGAGTGTTACACTAATAGTCTTAAGTTTTTATACCCATATAGTGAGTTTTTACAGATAACTAGCGAGATTTCCGCTATAAATGGTGAGATTTCGTACAGTAGTATTAATATGCGCCAGTAAAATAGTGAGATGGATCGCATCGACAGTGACACGGTTTTATAAATTGATGAGAAATTAAGCGCTTATGAAGGGTAGGAAACGTCGACCGATAGACAGTGCACCCAAGGTAGCTCCTGTGAGTATGGCGAGCGCGAAGCAAACAGTATATTTAGCCGACTGGAAAAGGAAAACGACCTGATAGGTGTCGCAAAACATCAGTTCTTAAAAAAATCGGCTGAATACTACTGCGATTTCAATGCCCGTCATCCGTTGCGGGAAGGAGTGGAAGGGAACGGAAGGGGAGCGGCGTGCAGCGTGCAGCGTGCAGCGTGCAGCGTGCAGCGTGCAGCGAATTCTATTTGAAGCGAGCTGTATTAATGCTATTTACACCCTTAATCTTTCAGACGTATGTGTGGAAGAATGGGTAGTCACCAATATAAACATGTTCCCTTTCGCCTATTCTGAACCAAGCAGGTATCTTTTATCTCGATTTCAGAATTTAAATGCTTTCTTTTGGGGTGGCAACGCTTAGATGTTCATCTAAAAATTTCTCGAATGCCTTAAATGTTTGAATTCTATTTTCACTATTTCTCAGGTGATGGGTTTCCCCTGGTAGTTCAATATAGCTTACATTGGCGTTATTACTTTGCAATTTTTTAAACATTTTACGACTGTGGAATACCGGAACCACGCGATCTTCATCGCCATGAACCAGTAGAACCGGTACTTTGATTTTCTTATATTGGTGTAAGGGTGAGATAGCCCGAACACTTTCTTCATCACTCACCACTCGCTCTCGCCAATATTCGCTACGACTGGCTAATTTTTGCATATCGGTCACGCCTGCAAAACTAACAACACATTTATAAAAATCGGGGGTTTTTACAGCACCCATAAGTGCAGCGTAGCCTCCGTAACTTCCGCCCAGAATACAAATTCTGTCTTTATCGCTAATGCCCTTTTCTATGAGGGCAATTGCGCCGTCTTGAATGTCATCCTGCATCGCCCGCCCCCATTCCTTTAAGCCGGCTTTTTTAAACTCCAGGCCCTTGCCTGTTGATCCTCTAAAATTCATCTGCAACACGGCATAGCCTCGGTTGGCAAAAAATTGAGACCACAGATCAAAGCCATCGGTTTCTCTTGATTGTGGCCCACCGTGCGGAATTATAAGAGTCGGCAGCTTTTTCGCTTGTTTGTCTTTGGGAAGCGTCAAATACGCCTCTATCTGCAAACCATCTCTGGATTTGTATTCGATTCTTTGACGTACAGCGAGCACATCGGGAGTAAGATGCTTGTAACGATAGGCAATTTTTTTTAATGACTTATCTACACGGTTACCCAGGTAGTAAACACCAGATTCTTTATCGCTGGTTGCAAGAACAATGTATCGAGTTTCATCATCGCTAAAACTGTAAATATAGTTTTCTGTATCCGGGAGTTGACGATTAATCGCCTTTTGCAAAGCAATGTATTCGTCATCCCAGAAAGTATAAGGCGTATCTCTACCGTCTGTTATACCCACTACTTTGTGGTTATTCTTTGAATAGAGTAATCTTCCGAAAACGTCGTAGTTTGGGTCGGAATATACAAGCTCGCCGGGTTTGTTATCGTCACGCAAATCAAGCTTAAAAACGGCAAACAAACCCTCGTGGTAAGCTCGATAATACAGAATATTGGGGTCTGCATCGAAACCTATTGGCCACACTGTATTGATATCGTCTGTACCAAAATTCCATTTCTCTTTGCATTTTTGGTTGATATCACACAAATAAATATGTTGCCATTTTTTATCGTCATCCCAATCGTAACCAATTCGTAACCGGCCCTGCTGATCGGTTTCCCATCCGGGGAGCTTCTTTTTGGGCTCCCTTATTTTTTTGGTGGTGTGGTTGTAAATATTTACTCGGTAATAACTTCCCGCAACTTCCATTAGGATATTATTTTTATCATCCGGTAAGAGGTCGATTACATCGTCTTGGCCAAGAACAAACCAGCGTCTTTTTTTCATAAGCCTTATCAGCTTTGTGGGTAAAACATTACTAACCTCCCCGGTAGTAATGTTTACAGCAAGCAATTTACTGACGTTGACAGCATGTTGAATTCCTAGATTTATGCTATCGGGCTTTGATGTGCTTACGAGCAGAATTTCATCGTTGGCCCAGGTCGTCCAATTGATTGAATAGGTTTCATTTTTTGCAAGTAGTGGATAGCTAGACTTACCAGAATCCAACGCGTAAATGTTTACGGCTGTACCTTTAACATCCGGAAGGTCGATTCTGACCAAAGAAGAAAGATGCTTCCCGTCGGGAGACATGATTACACTTCGCACATCCGGCAGCGCAGCATAAGCCTCAACCGGAAGTTGCGCCCCATAGCTCTGACAAGAAATAATTAATACGACGAGTATAAAGTAGATTTTCAATTTTTTAGCATCCATATCCAAACTCATAATTTTTACATTCCATTTAAATGGTAGTTATGAAATTATTTATTCTTATTTACTTAATAGCTGCACGATTAAAATTATGGAGCACTTACTATGTGCGGCACTTTACCACACAGCAACAATTAATGATTTTTAGGATTAAGAGATTGGCATTAAGTCTATCAGAAACATAGAATCCGTTTTAAGGGTTTACTCCAATCTATCCTGATAAAACTTTAAAAGTTGACTGTCTAAAGCATTGTACAAAATTAATTTAGGCAAGCTGATCTAAATATTGGATTTGTTGATCGAGAATAAATCTCGCACTGGGTACACGAATTCGGCTCCCATAAAGTCAGATCCGCTCTCACAGCTTATCGAATCGCAGCTTTTCGAATCACAGATTTGATTACTCCGACACCCATTCCTACGACACCCATTCCTAGGACACTGAACCCGGTGATAGTGCCCGGTGTAAACTAAAAACAAGTCAGCAGCCCTAAAGGAAGTCCACTTAATACCTATATCAGTAACCACACATATCAGTTACCACTCAGCCAAGCCAGATACCCGTGAAAGGCCTTGTTTCGCCCAAGCTTTACGGTAGTCGCCTATGTCGGGCCGACAAAACCCAGTTATAAAGTAGTTAAGCAATATTGATTTCCACATAATTTAGACAGCTTAGATACCTATTCCCCAAATATCGCAGCGCTATGCAACTCAAGTGCTGAAACTAACCTTTTTTACAGGTTCCAACACCTCGTTGTACATAGCTGTTAGCTCGGCTATTATGCGCATATATATGCGGAGATCGCCATGCACTACGAACTGGAAATATTAGCAGCTCTATCGGCACTACCTAAGCCAACAACGCAAGACATAGTTACAAAAACTGGTATATCCGAACGTAAAGTTCAAAATGTTATAAAAACACTTTCGAACGACCTCCTGGTTGATATAAAAACAATTAGGGAGGGCAGAACTATCCGTTATACGGTGGTGGGATGGGGAGTTTTTGAATCAGGGTCTCAATTGAAGAAGGCGTTAAAACAAAGAGCTCGCAGGAAGACCACAAAACAAAACCCGAAAATGACTAAGTCCGCTTTTTACGATTCTGTGAAAATGGAGAATTTTAAGGAAAGTTCACGCCTCGAAGGGGTCGAGGTTAGTGATTTAGTTTCTCCAGCTAAAACAATAAGCGCAGTCCAGTCAAAAAGAACCTCTCTGTTAAAAAAGTACTCTAATTACGGAAATCAAAATTAAAATTCATGGTTGATAAATATGGCACGGCGGTCGATCCATACACCTACAAAGGTACCAGCACTTTAATAAATAAGCTTGGTATTAGAGATGCTAAGATATTAGCGCAAGCAGAACAGGAGTTTACCGAACTCGCAGCTTCCGAAATTGTTTTTAATGATCCACCGTATAATTTTCAAACTTTATGCGACTTGCACAAATTGCTTTTTGAGGATTTGTATGACTGGGCCGGAAAAATACGAACTATAGACATATCTAAAGGTAGCACCCGATTTTGCGCCTGTGAGTTTGTTGAGCGGGAAGCAAATAAAATATTTAAAAGATTGGAAAAGGAAAACTACCTAACGGGCCTTGGCAAAACTCAGTTTGTGAAAAAATTGGGAGAGTTCAACGAATTCTGTTTGAACATATCTGTATCAATAGCGGTTTTAACCTTAGTCTTTCAGGCGTATCTGTAGAAGAATGGGTAGATGCAAATATTCGCGGTTTCCACGGCGATTATGCTTGTACAGAAAATATTTTTAGCAGAAGCCTATCCGTAATAAACCTGTAGCGCTAGTGTGCCGGTATCTGAACAGAGCTCAGCCGCTCCCCCACACCCGGTTTATGTAAGCACTACCTCATCTTGCGCAGCCACGACAAAACCCAGTTATAAAAACCCCATTCTTAGACGAATTTTGCCGCAAGTTTGAAAATTCCTGTGCCACATCTTATATTAGCGTTGGCGCAACTTTCGTTTTTCTCCTATAGGCTTTTCTTTGCTTCGGTATACGGCTTTACCCGCTACGCTATTGTCTGTTTTTAGCCTGCTATCTCCGTCCAGCCAGGCAATGCTCTCCGGCGCCCAAGCATCTGACACGAACAGCGCCCAAGCCGCGAACCCGACGCAGCCCATGGTCGAGGCCAACGCGTCTGCAGGCGCCGTTGGAGCCGTGCTCAACCCGAACAATACCGCAGAAAACCGCGACGATATTGCCCGTGCCATGCTGGAATTATTCGAGCGAACCGGCAGTGGCTTGCGCATACGCGGCCTGGGACGCACACGCACCGAGTTAAATGGCCGTGAGATTTTTACGGTGCCTGGCGGGCATGCCCTGAGCTGGTCGGATGTATCCAGTGTGTGGATGGCCGGCGTAGACAGTTATAAAAGCCCGGACGCCAGTATGATAGAGGGTGGCCCCGGCGGCACGCTGAACATTCGCACCTTGCGCCCCTTCGATGCGAAACAGAATCACACGGCTTACCTGGCCCAAATCAGCCACAACAAATTACTTGCGGAATACGACCCTCGCGTTGCTTTGCTGCACAGCCAACGCTGGCAAACCGACATCGGTGAATTCGGCGCGCTGTTTAATGTGCTCTATGACAAAGACCGCTACCGTACAGACAAGCTCACGTTACAACCTTTTTATGTTCGCCCGGATCTCAGCAGCGATGCCAGTGCGCCGCTGACGGTACCGCGTGGTGTGGCCTGGAAAACCTCGCAGGGGGAGCATCAGCAGCGCACCTTGAGTGGCGTGTTGCAGTGGCAGGCGAACTCGAGTTTGCAGTTCACCTGGCAAAGCCTGCTTACCCACAAAAATACCGAGGCCTGGGATTTCGGTTACGCATTGCAGGATACAGATACCGGCTTGTTCCCCGCTGAAGGAACCGAATTCAGTGTGGACCAACACGGCATTTTTCAGTCCGGCGAACTTTGGTCGAACAGTTGGCGGGGGGAGCTTGAGGGCAACGGCCCGCGTTTAAATGGCACCTCGCATTTTGCAGACCGCGCCAGCCGAACCACCGAAAACAGCCTCGCCTTTTCCTATGTGCCGGATGAGCGCTGGGCGGTCATGGGAGATGTGCAATACCTCACCGCCAAAACGGCGCTGTTCGACTTCAACGTAACCACCAGCAGCTATGTGCCTTCACTCAGTCTGGATTTAACCACGCTGTACCCGAGTATTCAGTACGGCGGCGCTCAAGGTCGCCCGACACAAAGCGAGACTTTCTGGAATTCGGCAATGGATCACTGGGAAGACAACCACGCAGACATGCTCAGTGCTCGCATAGACTTTTTGTACGACATTGATGGCCCCTTCGGCTTGGCGGCACTCAAGTTCGGCGGAAGACGCAGTGCCGAGCGCGTAAAGTTACTGAACTCCGGTTACAACTGGGGCTCGTTAAGCGACCACTGGAACGCACCGCTAAAAATGATCGCGGACAATCACCCCGAGCAGGCGCAGCTCTACCAATTGAACGATTTTTTCGACGGTCGCGCCGAGGTGGATACCGCTTTTTATTTAGCGGCACCGCAACTTCTGCGGGATCAAACGCTGGCCAGCAGTGTGTTATCGGAAGCAGACGGCTGGCATTTTGATGAGTATCAGGACCACGATCACAGCAGCATAGAACGTAATACCAATGCGCTTTACGGCATGTTTATGCTGGATTACAGCGAAACCCCCTTGGGCCCAATGAGCGGACACCTGGGCTTGCGCATGGTGGAAAGTTCGGTGGCCGCCGATGGTTATGCCGAATTTAAAAAACTTGATGTAGACGCAGAAAGCCTGGACCCCGCCGACCTCGCTTTCGCCAACGGTGAGTTTTATAGCTTAAGCGAAACGGCTAAAACACTTAACCTGTTACCCAGTGCGTATTTTCAAATGGATCTCGCCCCTGCGCTTGTCGGGCGGGTCGCAGCCTCTAAAACTCTTAGCCAACCGGATATCTCGCAACTTAAGCCTTACGGAACCGTAAACGCCGAGACGGAAACTCAGGAAGGTTTGAATGGCGAATCGCAAACCCTCGTAAAGCGCTGGTATGGCAGTGCCGGGAACCCGGCGTTAAAACCGGTAAAAGTAAAACAGTATGATGCCTCGCTGGAGTGGCAATTTTCTGCAACCGGCAACGTGTATTCCGCGCTGTTTTACAAACGCCTCAGTGACTCACACGAAAAAGCCCTGGCTCTCAGCGAATTTACCAACAACGGCGAAACCCGCGACGTGGAGGTGGAGCGTTTAAGTAACGCCGGCGATGCTAATATCCAGGGCGTGGAAATTGGTTTGCAGAACACCCTGGGGTTTTTGCCCGGGGCACTGAGCAATATCGCCTGGAAAACCACCTTTACCAAAGTCAGCAGCCGATCCACCACTGTGTATGCTGGCGAACATCTGCCGCTGGAGGGCTTGTCGGAAAATAATCTGGCCGTTTCCGGTACGTATCAAAACCAATATTTCAGCACCACTTTTAATTACGGCTGGCGCAGCGATTATTTGCTCTCTGCGATTGATGTGGACAGCAACCGCTCCACCTGGCACAAAGGCTACGGCAGACTGGATGCGTCGCTGGCGGTTAACGTAAGTAAAAATTCCCAACTCGCCTTTGTTGTGCAAAACATTGGCAATAAAGTGTACGAAACCGAACGCGGCCCCTACCAGGGCTCCGACGGATTTATAGACCCAAAGCGTTACGACAGCAGTTGGACCTTACATGACCCACAATGGCGATTGGAGTTGCGGGGCACTTATTAATTGGAATAGTTTTTTAAAACTCAATAGAGCAAGCGCTCAAAACAACCAACTGACAACTCGAATTAAAGAAATCTTGGCCCCCTCTAACTTCGCGGTCAACACTCAAGGTAATGTATAGTTACGCAATTTCTTCATTAAAAAACCAAATTTCACTCAGCTTTAATCCAAATATGGGTATCACCCGCCACCCCAGCCAAAATCGCCTATGCAGTATCATAGTGAATTTATCTGATCTTTTTTTTCGGTACCTGCTTTAGGGTGAACGGTAAAATTTAGCGCCTCCGTAATTATGGTTGCCGCTCAAGTTATTAATAATCTACGCGAGTTTGAATCTTAGAGCGAAAAAGCCGACGCTCTCGGCGTGTGCATGATCATCGACTACGTAAAAAAAGGCGGACCCCCAACTTCGTGCGAACAAAGAGCAAGTGCACAATACAATGCCAATATTAGCATATGTAATGCAAACTTAATATTAAACCAGTATGAGTGTAATAGATAATCGACGATTGCAAGGGCTCGCTGTTTTATGCAATGAGCCATTTATCCAGGGAACACAAATGAAAAATATTTCATTCAAATATTTTGGTCTAATTATTTTAGCGCTGGGTGCAACTGTAGTCTTTTTAGTTTTCCAAGCTACAGATAAAACGTCTCACGAAACAAATATAGCAGCAACTGAGCCAAAAATTGAAGCGGGACCAGCCAGTATCGCAACCGGCGTTAAAAGTGATAGCACGCCGAGTGCGAAGTCCAACATTGAAAAAATCAAAACACAGGATGATTGGGCCACCCCAGATAATCTGGCATTCATAGAAAAGTGGCAAACGGAACGAGGGCATCTCGAAGAAGAGTTCGAAAATTATGCAACTTATTCGGTATCTGACTTAGAAGAAATGGCGGACGCAGGTGATAAAGTTGCACTAGAAATGCTTCCTACAAAGTATTATGAGTTTGTTCAAAATAACAAAGACACCTTATCCAAAGAAGCCGTCGTGCATATTAACGAAAAAGCCCAACAGGCTTATGTGAATGCTGCTGTTCGCGGATCGACACGAGCGTTGATTCGTATGGGAGATGAAGTTCTACTCAGAGGAATTGCTAGCAGATCCGACGAGGAAATTAAACATACCCTGAAATCTACGTTGTTATTTTATAAAACCGCAATTATACGTGGTGATCTTGAAGCTGAACTCAAGCAACTCAGATTACTCGATCGCTACCCTCAAATAGATATCAGCGCTGAAGATTTAAATGTAGTAAATGATAAATCCCGCGATTACTATAACTTTTTATCAGAAGAACGGGAAAAGCTGGGGCTTGATTCATTTGACAACTCAGTGCCCGACATTGTACGAAAGTACTACAAAACCTTAACCGATTTTTATTTGGGTAAACGATTAGCGTCAGGTAGCCGTTCATAACAGCAGTTAGCCACAATTAATATGCCGCCTGATTGAGGGCATAACTTTATTTCTTCCAAGCTATGGGTGCGTAGAAGTACAGCTTTAATCAAACGTACCCCACAAAAAAACCCCGGCAATTGCCGGGGCTTCTTGAGGAAATTACCAAGCCCTAAAGGGCAAAGGCGTTAAGCATCTTTCTTATCTGCCAAAGCCGCATGCGCCGCCGCGAGCCTGGCAATAGGAACGCGGAATGGTGAGCAGGAAACATAGTTCAAGCCCAGCTTGTGGCAGATCTGAATACTTTTGGGGTCACCACCATGTTCACCACAAATACCCAAATCCAAACCCGGGTTGGTGTTGCGGCCCAGCTCGGCGGCGATACCCATTAACTTACCGACACCGTTGCCATCCAACGATGCGAAGGGGTTGTCTTCAAGAATACCGCGCTGTTGGTATTGCATGAGGAAGCCTTTTTCAGCGTCGTCTCGGGAAATACCAAAAGTGGTTTGGGTTAAATCGTTGGTACCGAAGGAGAAGAACTGGGCAACCTCGGCGACTTCATCCGCGGTTAACGCAGCGCGGGGGATTTCGATCATGGTGCCGAACTGGTAATCCACTTGAATGTTATTGTTTTCTTCAATAACTTTTTTCGCCTCTGCTTCCAAGATTTCGCGCATAGTACGTAACTCGTTAACATGGCTAATCAGTGGAATCATAATTTTCGGCTTGATGGCAACGCCGTCTTTAATGCAGTTAATGGCGGCTTCAAAAATCGCGCGCACCTGCATCTTGATAAGCTCTGGCAATAAAATACCCAAGCGCACACCACGGGTACCCAACATGGGATTCTCTTCTTTTAAGGCTTCCACGCGAGTGAGGTAATCCTGCTTGGTTCGGATCTGATCCAATTCTGCATCGATTTCGCTGATTGTTTTAGCGTGTTGCAATTGAATTTTGAGATCGCCCAATTCCTGAATTAAATCGTCGTACGCTGGCAGGAATTCATGCAGCGGTGGGTCCAGCAAACGGATAACCACGGGGTGACCTTCCATTGCCCGGAACAGACCTTCGAAATCACTGCGCTGGAAGGGCAGCAATTCGTTAATGGCATCCAGTTTACTGGCGTGGGCCTTGGACATAATCATGCGCTGCACAATGGGCAGGCGATTGGTTTCGAAGAACATGTGCTCGGTGCGGCACAAGCCAATGCCCTGAGCGCCGTATTCACGCGCGCGTTGTGCGTCTACCGGGTAGTCGGCGTTGGCCCACACTTCGAGCTTGCGGAATTCATCGGCCCAGCTGAGTATTTTCAACAAATCCGGGTTACTGATGTCTGGCACAACGGTTTCGAGTTTATCCAGGTAAACTATACCGTTGGTGCCGTCGATGGAAATCCAGTCGCCTTCTTTAATGACCAGATCACCCATGCGCATTTCGCGACTCTCGAAATCCAGTTCCAACTCTTCGATACCGACAACCGCAGGCTTACCAAACTGACGTGCAACCAGTGCGGCGTGACTGGTACGACCACCACGACTGGTGACGATACCTTCTGCGGCTAACATGCCGTGTACGTCGTCGGGTTTGGTTTCAGGGCGAACCATAATCACGGGCTTGCCTTCTTCTTTGGCCCAACGCTGCGCCAAATCTGCATCCAGCGCAACTATGCCTACCGCTGCGCCTGGCGATACATTCAAGCCGCGGGCAACTTCCTGGGCGTTTTTAACCGCTTCGGCGTTAAGCTGTGGGTGCAGGAAGAAATCCACCTGGTCGGGCTTAACCCGGCTCACGGCTTCTTCTTTACTGATTAAGCCTTCTTCCACCATGTCTGCGGCAATTTTAACTTCCGCTTGTGCGGTACGCTTGGCATCGCGAGTTTGCAGCAGCCATAACTTACCTTGTTCAATGGTGAATTCCATGTCCTGCATATTGCGATAATGCAGTTCGAGTTTTTTCGAAATTTCGGAAAACTCTTCGTAGATGGCGGGTTCACGTTCTTTCAGTTTGCAGATAGGGTCGGTAATACGAATACCGGCCACCACATCTTCACCCTGAGCGTTTTCCAGGTAATCGCCTTCCAGCTCTTTTTCGCCGGTTGCCGCATCGCGAGACATGGCCACACCGGTAGACGACTTGTCGCCCATATTGCCGAACACCATGGTTTGAATATTCACGGCAGTACCGAGGTCGTGCGCAATATGCGCGGCGTTGCGATAATCGATAGCGCGCTTGCCGTTCCAGGATTTAAACACGGCTTCGGTCGCCATGCGCAACTGCTCAAAGGGGTCTGTGGGGAAATCGATACCGGTATAAGAGCGGAACAGTTCTTTAAACTTGGCGGTAACGTCTTTCCAGTCGTCGGCGCTGAGCTCGGCATCGCTCTTAACGCCGGCCTTTTTACGCTTGGCGGTGATTACCGCTTCAAACACTTCATCGGGCACTTCCATTACAACGCTGCCAAACATTTGCACCAGGCGGCGGTATAGGTCGTAAACGAAGCGTTCATCGCCAGTGAGGCCAATCATGCCTTCCACCACTTGGTCGTTGAGACCAATATTCAAAATGGTGTCCATCATGCCGGGCATGGAAAACTTGGCACCGGAGCGACAGGATACCAAGAGGGGATTACTGGGGTCGCCAAAGGTTTTTCCTGTGGCTTTTTCAATGGCCTTTACGGCTTCGAGTTCCTGCTCCCACATACCGGGGGGGAAGCTTTCATTCGCTTCCAAATATGAATTACAAGCTCTTGTGGTAACGGTAAACCCTGGTGGTACCGGCACACCCAACCGTGTCATGTCGGCCAGGTTTGCCCCCTTGCCGCCAAGCAAGGCTCGAACGTTTTCCCATACGCCACCAACAAGCTCTTCAGCCAGCTGAACTTCATTGAACAAATAGACATGTTTAACGTCTGTGGCATTACTCATGGTAGTGCTCCTTCTATTGAATCAAATGACATTGTTATTAATTAATTCCTGCTTTTTCTGTACGCATCAGGAACCCCTGTTACACAAGAGGGTATCGCTACTTATTTAATCCGCTTACCGCTAAATTAACCCGTGCCCACTGCCTTCCCACAAAACAGCAACAGTTCTGCATGCCCAGTCGAAAAATGACTACAAGCGTACTTCACGTCCTACGTGCTTTTATTTTTCGTAGACGAACCCAATCGCCGGCCGACAACGGCCGACTTGGCGGCAGGTGCCGCTGGGACGGAGACAAAAAGCCCTGTCTGTGGGGCAGAGGATGTTTGTTAACCTATGGAATATGCCTGGGCAAAACACTCAAGCGTTTGGTTATTACTAGCCTGTCACAAACCACCGATACAACCTGATGACAAAAGTGTAGCACCGGAAGCCAGGTAACTAATTGATAGATGGCAAATTTTACAAAGAACGGGGTTTGGGTGACACGATAGGCATTGTTTGTGGCGTTAAGCGAAAAAGGTGAAAGCGACGCCTGCTTTTTGGAGTATTACCGAGTCTGGCAGTCAGATATTCGTGACGTACTTTATGCTTTGATGTTAGCGCTTGCTTCAGCAAGCTGGTTTGCGCTCTCTCTGGCACTGAAGGATTCGGTAATAAACCTTCCTTGCAGCATGTCGCAATCCTTGTTGGCAAGCGAGTGCCATTGCGCTTCTGTGTCAACGCCGTCGGCTATAACTTTAAGGCCGAGGTGGTGGCTCATTGAGATAACCGCATCAACAATCGCTTCAGATTGCGGGTTGTCAATTTCCGCAATGAATGCCCGGTCGATAAGTATGGCATCAATGGGTAATCTTTTCAGATAAGCGACCCCCGAATAACCAGCACCAAAATTCGAAATAACCACAGAAACCCCCCTTTTTCTTAAGCCAGCAAAAATACTTTCTGTAAGCTCGGGCGTAGCGGTAAGTGCGTTTTCGCTAACGAGTAATTCCAATCTATCGTCAGCTCCAATGTCGTATTGATGAATCAATGCATCAAATCGGGCTAAGAATTGTTGGCTGTACAAACAGCTAGAGCCAATTTGTATCGATAGATAAGGACGCAGGGTAGATTCCTGCGCGCTAAATTTATGCCTGTATTCAGTGATCGCCTGCTCCAGAATCCAGAAGTTTAGCGCTTCATCGTAGTCGAACTGTCGAAATACAATTTCGTAATCAGCGTGCTGATTATCAACACACCAGACAACACACACTTGATGGCAGGCGAGATCTCCGTTTGCAAAGGCACGCGGAAAGTAGCGTAAAGACAGTTGCTCATTCTTCAGTGCTTTTTTTAGACTAACGTCTGTAATCTCTGGCAAACTATCGGCGGATGCCTCAAGCGCGGGGAGCACTTGCGATTGAATTTGGTAGTATTTGTCGACTTGCTCGTCGCTTAAATTGGTGAGACCCAACTTGTGCAATAACAATAATGCTTTCACATTTTCCCTCCGCCAGATTCCCCAATAGCCGCTTCTACCAATTTGGTAATCTTTACGCGAATTAGGTGAATCAATCCAGCCCAGCAGCATCCAATGGCAAAGGAGACGAATAAATGAATATTCAACGGAACAGTGAACAATTGAGACACGAAAGCCGCAACAATTCCACCACCCAAAATTTCAATGGTTAGTTTTTGCAGGTATTTATTATTTTTATAGAGATTCTTTTTAAAGGAATAAATAAAGGTCGTTACACCACCCATCGCCCCACAAGCCATGGCGATAAGGGATAATTGAATAAGCGCTTCCATTCGTGGCTCCCCTCACTAGTGGCGTTGCTGGAAACAACTTTTCATTCTCAGGTTATTGACACCTTAACTTCGCATATTGGGATTCGATGAATTAGCACTTTCGCTTTTTTGTATAACATGCCCATCCCAACGTGGTATCGCTTGTTTTTATGCATCTGCCCCTTTGCTTCGCAAGAGGTTAGCATATATCGCCTGTGGTAAAGTTGAATTATCCACTCCGAGCCTTACCACCTTGTGTTTCGGTATTTCTGGGATGGAGTTTATGATAAACCTCTGCCCAGGCACCAGTTCTAAATAGAAACAGTGTTCGAGTTATGGGTGCGTGAATGGTCACAATAGAAAATATGGCGTCAGATAATGGCGTTGGATTTTTGCCAAGAGAAATAAAAAAGGGCTCTTAAAGAGCCCCTTCAACCTTATTGATTTTTATGAACAACGCAACTATCAACAGTAAGGCTTGAGCCCATCGGGTAGCCTCCCTGGAATCCCACTTGCGATGAAGAGCCTGGGTATATCGGAGCACTTGAAGAGAAAGTGACTTCTTTACCGTCTGCTTCTATTGAGCTAATACCCCAGCCATTGCTCAGAGTCACATCTTGGGAAAAGGTGATTACACCGGTGTATCCGCCGTAGAGGGTTTCACTGGCGTCGTTGCCCACGCTAACTTGTGCAACAAAGCCGTTACTCCAGCTCTGCAGGCTTACATTGCATTCCAAGCCGCTTGTTACAACGATTTCTTTGCTGGTGCTCGCCGTGGCGTTGGGCTCACCGGTGCGGTCATCCAGCGTCAGGGTAAGAGTGTAAACCCCCGGCTCGGTGTAGATGTGGGTGAATTCGTCTTGGGCTGGCCTTACTACTTCGGAACCATCGCCAAAATCGTAATAGATGAAATAGGAATCGCCGTCTGCGTCTGAAGAACCTGCAGCACTGGCTTCTACAGTTAGAGGCGCTGCGCCAGTTTCGGAGCTCACTGTTAGCACGGGTACCGGTTGCGAATTGCTACCTAACACGGAAATTTCGCCATGGCTTGTCGCTACACCGCCCTGGCCATCCGACACAACCAGCGTTACTGGCTGAGCTTCGACATTGGTGAAGGTTTTGTATATAGCAACGCCCGTATCTGAGCCGCTTGCACCAAAGCCCCAATAATACTGCAGCTCGTCGCCATCCGGGTCGCTGGAGGCGCTGGCATCCAACGCGACAGTCAGCGGCGCATGCCCTTGTTGCGGGTCGCTGGTGAAACTGGCTTGCGGATTCGCTGTTCCGAATTCAGGCCCTTGTAATGGTGCTTGCGGGCATTCATCAGAGAACTCCACGTTATACCCGTAACAACCGCTGCCACCCCAATACCAAGGTACACCACAACTGTAGCTGTAGCTAAGTTGTACCCGGCTCAATCTGGGTAAACTTTCTTGTGCAGTGCTCGCGATAAGGCTCACCGCCATTCCGCTAAACAACTCTATATCGACTTCAGTTCTGGGGTTCCATGCGAAAGTGCTCCAGGAACCCGTTGGTGGAAACTCGATTGTGGTAAACGGGGTACCGTCAATATAGAGATCCATTTGTAGAGTTGAATCAGAGCCATTGGCGTAATAAGCACCCACCTGATCAAAATTAGCGGGGTAAGCTTCGTACTCACCTTTGTCGAGGTGAGTAAGAGGCAAATCAAGCCGTGAGCCAAGTACAGGAAACAGTTCCAAGTAATCGACGGTGTCTTCCACAAAGTGGCCAGTGGTGCTCACACAGCTGTCTAAATCAGTCTCCATACCAAAATTAAAAACCGCATCACCACCGGATGAACTCGTTGACGAATTGCTTGAGCTCGAAGACGAAGAGCTTGAGGAAGTGCTTGAGGAAGACGAACTCGATGAGGTGCTGGTGGAACTCGATGAAGAACTACTGGAACTCGACGAGGAAGCCTGACCGCATGACCAACCACAACCGCCGCTGCCGCAGCCGCCACTGCAGGGCAGGCCACCACAGGGCGAGTAGCTGTAAGGGCAACTTTCATAGCTGAATGAACATGGCCAACTCGATGGGTTCGACATACTGCACGAGCCGGAACCACCCGAACTCGAGCTCGTGGAACTGGTTGAGCTGGTGGAGCTGGTAGTGCTCGTGGAACCCGATGAACTTGAGGACGAACTGCTCGAACTTGAGCTCGAACTTGAACTCGTGGAGCTCGAGGAAGAGCTGCTCGAACTGGAGCTGCCTAGTCCCTGAAATTCACAAGTCGGCAGCGCGAAACTGCCATTGTGCGTGCCTTGAAAACCAAAGCTTGTTGTAGCGCCGGGCGCAAGGTTGCCGTTATAGGGCGCGTTACTGGCAAAAACAAAATTGCCGGATTCTTCCAGCTCTGCGTTCCAGCTGTTGGTAACGGCAGGCGACTGCTCAAAGGCCAGCTCGATCTCCCAGCCATTAAGCGGCGTTGAGCCTTCATTCGAAACCGTAACGGTTAGTACATAGCCAGAACCCCAATAATCTGCACTAACACTGCAGCTTTGTGAAAAGGCGTACGAACTAAAAATACACAGAAAAAATGCCAAACAGAAACCGGGCAAAGACCGCCCGAACAGGTAACTGCGTTTAGAAGAAATCATATGTTTTCCCTCTCATTTGATTTATTAACAGGTCACAATGAAGTTAATCAACGGGTAGTACTTATCACAGCTTGGATTTACAGGTTTAACGCCGCCGGAAATGCAACAGCGCGATTACAAACTGGCGAGATGCGAAATTAATAGTTTTGCTATGAAGAAACTTTTAGTGAACTTGGCATGCAAATTATTGTTTTGTTGTCGCCGCCTCAATAAACTGTAATCTGTTTTGAGTATACCTACCAGAAATACCGTTTAGTAGTACGAGTGTAATCGGGGCACTGACCAGGATCAATTAATTTCATCAGGCATTTTCTCAGACTTCCAGGTATTGCTCGATGATATTAGTTAACCTAGAAAATACTTTATAGAAAAACGCGAATTCATAGTTTAAATCTACATTGCATTTACATGACGCAATACGTAGCCCAAAACTACTGAGCACTTGGTTCTTTACTACGGATAGGCGACGGAAATTTTCCCTTGTTTTCAGATATATTAGCTAGAACTCGTGTCGTTAAGATAAAAAGGGCTTTTCCCCAAACCAACTATTACCTAAGTTCTCAACATAACCTGCATGGGAATTATTATTTTCTGGTCTTGCGGGCAAGGCTATTGGTAAAAATTCACTGTTTTTTTAGCGTTTTAATAAATTGCGCATCCACCCAAAAAATATCGACATTCTCGTATTTATCCGAACCCATATTTCTATTAAAGAACAGGTATTTACCGTCAGGCGTTACGGTAGCTGAAGCCTCCCACGCCTTCGTATTTATTTTGTCTCCCAGGTTTATAGGTTCGCCCCATGAACCGTCCTTGTGGCGATAACTGATATAGAGATCAGAATTGCCGTAGCCTCCCTCTCTCTTACTATCAAAGATAAGGTAGGATTCATCTGGCGCAATGAAGGGGTGAAAACTTTTGCCGCTGTTAATTTTGTCATCAAGCAGTTTCGGCGCCTCGCGCTTGCCATTCACAAGGCGAGAGTAACGGATTGAACCGGTCCCATCATTTATAAACTCATCAAAAAAGTAGCTTCCTTTGGCGGAAACGGAAAGGCGCATTATGGGTATTTCTTGAAAGGGGGAGCCCAGGTTTTTCATATCTGACCAGCCGCTTGAATCACGCTCCTTGTAGCGCCGGCCAAAATGCATGGTTTTACCATCGGGAGAAAAAACCGGTTGCCCTACCCAAGGTGAAACCACAGACTCGAGCCATCGATTGTTGATATTTTTAATAACAACAAATGTTGGACTTTGGTATTTTCCCCCGTTTCTAATGAAATAGAATTCATTCATGCTCGGGGCGAAGACTCCGCTGAATTCATAGAACTCTGTAGTTACCGCACCTGGCGCGAAAGCTTCAGGAATTATTCCGGGCGGTTTTTGCCCCAGATACGGCCCGCGCAATTCGGCAAGCGTTGTCTGAGCACAGCTTTCGTCACCAATACTTAAAATGGACAACAACAGTGTAGAGCAAAAGAAAACCGACTTCATATTTTAGTCCTTATTGGCATTTTAACTTCCAAGTTGTAAGTTATTATCAAATTGAACGACTGGGGAGATCTTTTTTGCGCCTCGACAGATTTAGCGGCCTTTGAACAAGTGATTCATTTCTCACCTCAAAAAATAAGAACGCTATGCCTCAATAAATACGCCAAACCTACAAAGCATAAACCACTGGTCTCTTGAAACGTATTAACTAAGAATACATCCATTACTTTAAAAGTTCAGCCGCCTACCCGGTTCCTCAGCATGTAAAAACCGCGTAAAAATGTCACGCGGCCGCTCAATACCACAAGCGGTTAATACCATTCCAATGTTACCGCGGTGGTAGGCGCCATGAATTAACAAATGATTCAGTATTTCGCTTAGCGACATGCGGCCATTATCGCCATCTGTAAACCTAAAGCATAACTCCTTATCCAGCAAATCGGAGTTTAAACCTGCAACATACTGAATTAGCCAATTATCGGTTTCATTAATTGATTCGCCCAGCGCCTTTAGTGTTGGCGTTTCCGGAGTATTGCTTGCGGTATATTCGGGCTTTAGTTGTTGTATATGTGCTATAAATATTTTATCGACAACAAGAGTGTGGTTTAGCAAGCGTATTGCTGTCGTCCACTGTTCGGGGAATTGTTCTTTGGAAATTAGCGCCATACAATACAGCAATTCGGCATTAGCCCAGGCCTTGTATTGAAACAGATTTTTCATAAAATGCTCCGCAAAAAAGCCCAGCACGATTTCCGCTTTTTATTCGCCGTCGCCAAAGTGCGCGAACACCTCGGCGCCTGTCATATTTTTTGTTTCGTTTTTAAATTCGTAATAATCGGGCTTTTCGTCAATAAACAATTGATAAGTTAAATTTAATGTATCGTCGATATTGAGCAGACCAACAGGCAGGTGATACTGATTGGCAGACTTTAAATAATAAAACAAATGCGTGCCACACTTGCCGCAAAAACCTCTGTCTGCCCAGTCTGAAGACGGATAGCGCACCACACTGGATTCATCAGATATCTGCACAGAATCGCCACAATCAATCGCTAGCATTGGGCTACCAGACCAGGTCCGGCACATACTGCAATGGCAAGCCGCCACTTCGTTACCGGCGTATTCCACTTGTAATTCAACAGCACCACACAGGCACTTACCTTTCGCTTTCATACATCCTCCAAGTTATGTAATTAAAAGGAAATTTTTAAGCTACAACTGATATTGTTACAATTGATGTTGTTACAAAGCGGAAAATCCACAAGCGTTGTGATGTTCACTGCGGTTGTTTCGTAAAATTAAAATACAAGCTACAAAACCGTATTACTCACAACTGGCAGACCTGCAATAACGTTGATTTAAGCAGTACCTGCGTTAGCAGAGCGTCAATGGTAAAAGGGATGGATAAGTCGGCACATAAAAGCGCAAAACATCTCTGTGCCGCCCAATGCTGGAGCTAAAGATAAAAAGTACCATCAAGCCTTACTATAAAATTCCGCCTGCAGTGCGCTTTGTTGATGCGCTTCACCTTTCCACCCTACGGGGTGACGAAAATTCTCCTAACCCGACCCGCTTCGCATTGCCGGGTAAACATTTGTGCCAAGCTTTGCCGTCAAACCAATAAGAAGAATGGACTGTTCCCTATGCGCAATTTTTACTCGCTCAATTTTGCATTGTTCGTTTTCCTGATTTTTAAGTGTATGGCAACGGCAATAGCAGCACCGCGCAATATTGCGCCCCTGGCTGAAGCCGATACCTCTTATGTATCTCCGTGGGAAACGCTGAGTGCGGTGAACGATAACTTCACACCGAGCAATTCCAACGATAAGTCCCATGGTGCCTACGGCAATTGGAATAATCCAAATTCCACGCAATGGGTTGAGTACACTTGGCCGCAAGCTTACGCGCTGGAATCGACGGCTATTTATTGGTTTGACGATCAGGGCGGTGTGCTTACGCCCACAGAAGCATACATCGAATATTGGGATGAAGGGCAGTGGCATTTTGCCGGCAACGTAGCCACAGATACCGATACTTTTAATTCGCTGATGCTCTCAGGTGTTGTGACACAGCGTTTGCGCGTTTCCATGCTAAACCCCTGGCAATCCACCGGGTTATTGGAATGGCAAGTAATGGGTGATCTGCCAAACAGCGGCATAGATACAACCCTGGTGTTGGAAGAAAACACCACTGGTTTTTGCGGCGTGGATGGCACGGTAGACAGTAATCACAGCGGTTTTAGCGGCAGTGGTTTTGCCAATACAATAAATGTTGCGGGCAGCGGTATTGATTACGCCGTGTCTGTTCCAAGTGCAGGCAACTATACCGTGGAATTTCGCTACGCCAACGGAACCGATGCGCGCACCGCCAATTTGTTGGTTAACAATGTTATTCAGGCGAGTTTTGGGTTTACCGGTACCGGGGGCTGGCCGAACTGGGCAATGTCTGAAAGTGCGACCATCGCATTGCAAGAGGGTTTCAACCAACTGCGCCTGGAAGCGACTAATGCCAGCGGTTTAGCCAATATCGATAATTTACAACTGAGTGGTGAAAGCCCGCTTGCTGCGAGTTGCACTGCTAACTCCTCGACTTCCAGCTCCTCGAATTCCAGTTCGTCGAGCTCCAGTTCATCGTCGTCATCAAGCGCTTCTTCGAGCAGTTCGAGTTCATCCAGCTCGTCGTCGAGCAGTTCTTCCGGCGCAGTGTTAAGCAATATTGCGCTGCAAGCTAACGCGAGCACCTCTTATGTGTCGCCCTGGGAAACCTTGAGCGCGGTAAACGATAACAGTAATCCGAACAATTCCAACGATAAATCCAGCGGCGCTTACGGCAATTGGAATAATCCGAATTCCTTGCAGTGGGTGGAGTATCAGTGGCCACAAAATTACAGCCTCGAGCACACTGAGATCTACTGGTTCGACGACAATGGCGGCGTGCTGATACCCACCCTCGCCTATATCGAATACTGGAACGGTGGCGATTGGGTTCGAGCGGGTTACCTGCCGCTGGAAGCAGATACCTTTAATCA
This sequence comes from Alteromonadaceae bacterium 2753L.S.0a.02, assembly GCA_007827375.1. Lineage (NCBI taxonomy): Bacteria > Pseudomonadati > Pseudomonadota > Gammaproteobacteria > Alteromonadales > Alteromonadaceae > Alteromonadaceae bacterium 2753L.S.0a.02. The sequence goes on along the minus strand of VISH01000001.1, from coordinate 1,374,680 downwards.
GCTCGCATTAAATGGCGTGGTGAGTTCGCGCTTGCGCGTTGCGATGCTTCACCCGCAGCAGTCCACGGGCATTCTTGAGTGGCGAGTTTTCGGGTGGCCCGCAGCTGTGGGCAGCTCCACTTCGAGCAGTTCTTCCAGCAGCTCAAGCAGTTCATCCACCTCCGGAGGCGCGGTGCCTTATCAGGCAATTACCGACGAATACACCCGTTTCACCACCAACACCAGCAACGCACAATATATTGACAGTGATCGCTTTCGCGCTTATTTCGGCGGCAATGGTTTGAACGGGGGTGAAGGAAATCTGGCTGAAGTACCCACCAGCCAAGTGAATTTTGGCCTGGCGCATTTGGAAGCGGCCTACGAATGTTTTGTTAATGCCTGGGGCTTTCGCTCCACGGCTTTATCGACAAATTCAGATAACGGGCCGTATTACAAAATGAATATCTATTCCACCACCACGCTAAACGCTGGCGGTGCCATGGGTGTGGATTGGCGCACCGGCTTGAGCTTTATTGAACTGCGCGATAATGCCATTAACCGCCCCGAAACAGCGGTGCATGAGTTTGGTCACGCGCTAACCTACAGCGCTTACAGTTGGGTGGATCAGGGACGCACCGGCGCCTGGTGGGAAACCGTTGCCAACTGGGTTGCCGATACCTATAACACCGACACCTTGTGTGAAACAGTAAGGGTACAAAATGGCCTGAGCCGCGAGCGCGACACCATTATTAATCTCGATACCAATTTTGGGTCGTCGTATCTGCAAATCGTGAGCACGCAGAATTATTATGAGGCGTGGCCATTTTTAACTTACCTCACCCACAACCCGGACAACTACCCTGGATTGGGTCGTATGGTGCTAAAAGATCTTTTCGACAATCATCTGCGCAACAACGAAACGCCACTGCACGTATTGCAAAGGCTCGCAGCCCCCGTTTCCGTGCAAACCATTCTTGGTCGTTATTGGGCGCGAATGGCCTATCTCGATATTAATCACCCCAAAGCACAGGCGCGTTTTCTCGGTGTGCGAAATACCAGTAACTTTAAATCGCGTGCCTTTGCCAACCTCGACGACCTGGGTGCCGGACGCTACCGCGTAAAAGCAGATCGCGAACCGAAATACGGCGGCGCCAATATCACACCTTTAACGCTTACCGCTGGCGGTTTTCTCAGTGTGCAAATAACCAATCTGGGTAACGGCCAAAGCGACAGTAATTTCACCGCAACGCTGAGTATTCGCAACGCAACAAGTGGCGCGGTACGCTATGTGGACGTTGTCGATGGTTATGCGGAAGCATCTGTAACTGCGAATGAAGAATTGAGCCTGGTAGTGGTTAATACGCCAGACACTCTTATTCAGTTTAATGCCTTTGATAGCACCGACAGTACCCCCGATGCCATTGGCCTACGGTATGAAGTGCAGCTCAACGGCGCGCAACCGGCAAACAGATAAGGCGCGTTTTAAGCGCCTTACTATGAAACAAGGTAACAAGTTAAACGGATGCTATTTTATTTTTAATGGCATCCGTGAGTTCCTTGTTATGCACCGTCAGCAATTTTAATGTGATTAATAATGCGATTTTTAGACTTTATGAACGCAAAGTTTTGTTGAGCACTTCGATAAGACGATCAATGTTTTGCTCATTGGCATCGCCAGCCCTTTGTCTCACCGCCTCGGCGGTTTTAGCATCATCAAAAGCCTGTGCCCAGCTTAAAAGAGTTCCCTCATTTTCAGCGTGAAGTTCAATGGTAAGCCTGAAGTTTGGTGGGCAGTCGTGGTGAATAACAATTTTCGTGTTAGGCAGCAGTTCTTCAAAATAACTTTCGTTGGCGTAGTTTTGACCGTCGGGGCTGTGCATGATGAATTGCCAGCGACCACCCTCGGTAAATTCAAAAACGTCAAAGGTGTTGGTAAAACCCTGAGGTCCCCACCACTGCGCCAACAAATCGGCTGATTCAAATGCGCCGTAAATGTCCCTGGCTGAGAAAGGTAAGTTTCTTGAAGTTCGCAGCGTTCTGTCGTCCGTCATAATATGAGTACCGGGTTGGTTAATTTTAGTGGTGCACAATGCCTGGCAGAGTAGCGCTTAAATCGCGTGCTGCCTTGTATCCTATCCCTGTCACGGCGGGCAATGGGTGAACGCCAAAGATACAGGTCCAGTGCTGTCCTTGTTGTCTTCCCCCTTCAGAAAAATCTTGCATACTTGTAAGCGCAGAAGTCAAAATTTGAACGCACACCCAAATTATAAAAATGTAATGGGTTACAATTTCCTACGCCAACACCTATAACAACTGTTTTCGCCTAAAGCGCTAAGTGGTAGCGCCACGTCATCAACGCTGTGTTTCGGGTAAAAAAAATAATAAACCCGCGTTCCAGTGAGTTGTTTTTCAAACCTAAAACCTACCAAGAGACTTGTTACCTATGCAACGCACAATCAAAAAGTGTCGAACGCACCGCGCCGCGTGGTGTGCTTCGCTGGCTCTGCTCAGTAGTCTGGTGGCTGTGCCGGTGTTGGCGCAGTACAAAATGGAAAATCTCGATCGTGGCGCGATTGCCGTGCCACGCAATGATGGCGCTATGTTAGTGAGCTGGCGCTGGTTGGGGCAGGAGCCAGACGATACCGCATTCAATATTTACCGCAACGGCAGCCGTTTGAACAACACGCCCATTACCGGGCAAACCAACTGGGTGGACAACGGAGGCAGCAGTAACAGCAGTTATGAAATCGAAACCCTGATTAACGGCGCTTCAGAATCCCGAGTGGCGGTAAGTGTGTGGAGCGACGCGGCAAAACGCATTCCTCTTCAGCGACCGGCATCGGGCAGCAACGAGAGTGGCAGTTACAGCTACAGCCCCAACGATTTAAGTGTCGCCGATCTGGATGGCGACGGACAGTACGAGATAATCGTAAAGTGGGACCCTTCCAATTCCAAAGATAATTCGCAAAGCGGTTACACCGGCAATGTGTATCTTGATGCCTACGAACTGGATGGCAGTTTTATGTGGCGCATCGACCTGGGCCGTAATATTCGCGCAGGCGCACACTACAGCCAGTTTATGGTGTACGACTTCGACAGCGACGGCCGCGCCGAGCTGGCCGTAAAAACCGCCGATGGTACCCGCGACGGTGTCGGTCAGGTCATTGGCGACAGCAATGCCGATTACCGCAACAGCGGCGGCTACATACTATCTGGCCCCGAGTATCTCACCATGTTTAATGGCGTAACCGGCGCGGCGATGCAAACCATCGACTATGTACCGGCACGGGGTTCGGTCTCCAGTTGGGGGGATAACTACGGCAACCGTGTCGATCGCTTTTTAGGTGGCGTTGCCTATCTGGATGGCCAGAACCCGAGCCTGATTATGTCGCGCGGTTACTACACCCGAACCGTGATTGCGGCGTGGGATTGGTACAACGGCCAGTTTCATCAGCGCTGGGTGTTCGATTCCAATAATGCCGGCAGTGCAACCACCGGTCAGGGCGCGCACAGCTTAACCATCGGCGACGTGGACGGCGATACCCGTCAGGAAATTGTGTTCGGCGCGATGACCATCGACGACAACGGCACGGTGCTCAACAACACCGGCCTGTGTCACGGTGATGCCCTGCATTTAACCGATATGAACCCCGACAACCCCGGCCTTGAAGTGTTTATGGTTCATGAAACCCCCGGCTGCTACAACAACCAGGGTGTTGAAATGCATTCTGGAGGTACCGGGCAGATTCTGTGGAGTTACAGCGGCGATGGTGCAGACGTTGGTCGCGGCGTCGCCATGGATATCGACCCGCGTTACCTGGGTTACGAAGCCTGGGCGTCGCGCGGCGGTTTGTTCAGCGCAACCGGGCAGACCATTTCATCGAGCCGCCCCTCGCAAATGAATTTCGGTGTCTGGTGGGATGGCGACCTGCTGCGTGAACTGCTGGACAGCAATTTCATTAATAAGTGGAACTACAACAGCAGCAACACCTCGCGTTTGTTAAGCGCTGGAGACCTGGGCGCTACGTCCAATAACGGCACTAAATCCAACCCTGGCATCAGCGCGGATATTCTCGGAGACTGGCGCGAAGAGGTGATCTGGCGCAACAGCAATAACACAGAATTGCTGTTGTTCAGCACACCTCACGAAAGCAGCTACCGCTTGCGCACCCTGATGCACGACCCGCAATACCGGGTTGCCATTGCCTGGCAAAACGTGGGCTACAACCAGCCGCCGCACCCGGGTTTTTATCTGGGTGATGGTATGAGTTTCCCGCCCCAGCCCAATATTGAAATCGTTGGCGAAATCACACTGCCCGAGGGCATGGTGATTCAGGAACAGGCCACGGGCTTTTGCGCCCTGGACGGCACAGTGGATAGCAACAACGGCGGCTACAGCGGCGTAGGTTTCGCCAACACCGATAACGCCGCAGGCAACGGTGTCGAGTGGCAGTTGAGCGTTGCCAGTGCCGATAACTACACCCTGAGCTGGCGCTACGCCAACGGCGGCGATAGCGATCGCGCAGGTGATTTGATTGTCGACAACGCTCTAAGTGACACCCTGGATTTTGCCACAACCGGCAGTTGGTCCACCTGGGCCGACCAGGCGGTGTCACTGCCCTTAAGTGCCGGGATACATCGGGTGCGCCTAGAAGCAACCAGCGACACGGGCCTTGGTAATATCGATTATTTTGCCATTGCCAGCAGCGATGCCCAGGCGGCCGATTGTAACCTCAGCTCCAACTCCAGTTCCTCCAGCAGTTCCAGTTCCTCGAGTAGCTCCAGCAGCTCGTCCAGTGGCCAGGCCGCTTTTGTGGTGGAAGAATTTGACCAGGCGTTCTGTGGTGTAGACGGCTCCGTAGACAGCAACAACCCCGGCTTTACCGGCAGTGGTTTTGCCAATACCGATAACGCTTCCGGCAATGGTGTGGATTACGCGATAAGCGTGCCGGTAGCCGGCAGCTACGCGCTCGACTTTGTATATGCGAACGGTGCCGATGCACGTAGCGCCGTTTTGAGGGTGAATGGCTCCAGTGCCAGCAGTTTTAGCTTCGCCAGTACTTCCAGTTGGACCAGCTATGGCAGCTCGCAAACGGTCAATGTCAATCTGCTTGCCGGCAACAATCTGCTGCGTTTGGAAGCCACCAACAGTGCCGGTTTGCCCAATATCGATAGCCTCTCGGTACACGGCAACAGCGCGGCCGGAGATTGCTCCGGTTCGGTGGGCACAAGTTCATCGAGCAGTTCGTCGTCATCGAGTTCTTCCAGCAGTTCCACATCGTCGAGCTCCAGCAGCAGTTCGTCTTCTGCGAGTTCCTCCAGCTCATCCAGCAGCACGTCGTCCAGTAGTTCATCCAGCAGCAGTTCAAGCTCATCCAGCGGCAGTACCGCGGGCGATGTTGTGGGCACTGTGGCAATAGACAACGATTGGGGCGCGGGCTATTGCGCAACCCTGACCGTAACCAATAACACCAGCAGCACAGTGAGTTGGGAAGTAAGCGTTGCGGTGGAAGGTACGGTTGGCAGCGCCTGGAATGCGGAATGGAGCCAGAGTGGCAATGTGTTAACGGCATCGGGCGTGGCCTGGAACAGCACCCTCGCGGCCGGACAAAGCACATCTTCCGTGGGTTTTTGCGCAACGCGTTAATGCGATCAATGCGGGTGGGCTTTGCCCACCCTTTCGCCGCCAAATCACGCATTAAAAAGTGTTTGCGTAGGCCGTATAAGCCGCAGGTGCCTCACGGCGCAACCATGTACCCGCAACCAACGCAATTGCGAGTTTGCGACCAATACCTAAAAAAGAACAACCCCAAGCATCATTGATCGGGGTGTTTTTAATAAGGGGGTTACAAGGTTCGAGCCCTGTCCTGCGGCTCACCCATCAGCCTACGGTTATTAGCGTTTACCTGGGGTACGGCCGTTTAAAAAATTGTCGATTTCGATGAAACAATTCAAACATATAAAAACCTATTCAACATCCGAAATCAGCACCGTGCACTCGGGAACAGCAAAGTTGCCGTTGTGCTTGCCCATAACGCCAAAACTGATCGAGTCGCCGGGTTCCAGCCTGCGGTTCCACTCCAATGGCCTTACAGCGAGAATATTGGCACTTTCGATCATTTCGGCGTTCCACCAGTGCTCGGCTTGCGGTGCCTCGATAAAATCCAGATACAATGTCCAGCCGTTAACCGTCGTTTCGCCACTGTTGGTGAGCGTCATGTTGCTAAGCACATAACCGTCGCCCCAAACCGAAGGGGTGCCCGTGTCGCACTCAATTACTGGAGGTTCAGGGGGTGTGTCGTCCGGGCAGGCCTCAGTGCCATAACCACCGCCCCAGGAACCCGAAGTATCGATACTGATCCAACTGTGAATCACGCTAAGGTGGGGGCCACCGGCAGGATCAAGAGACACCAGGCTTACCGGTTCATTTTGAGTAATAGTACCCGTGGCGATAACACCGGGTAGCTCGATGGTGCTCCATACATCCCACCCACCGGTGGGCGGAAAACTCACCTCCTCAACCAACACTCGTAGCGACGTTTCCAGCTTCATGGTAAGCGTTTCAGTAGATCCGTTGGCGTAGCTGATGACCGAACCCCGCCCCAGTTCCGGCCCTCCCAGCAGGTTTCCGGGTTGAAAATACACTCGGCTTCCGAGCAGGTTTTCGGTATCGAACTCGAACCTATCATCATCGCCTGCAACAATCACACTGCCGTCGCTAATGTCTGGGCAAACGTTCATGGAAATAGACCAAGTACTACCACCAACACCACCACTGCTGGAAGTGCTGGTTGAAGTGCTGCTCGACGTACTGCTGGAACTGCTGCTGGAAGACTGCGCCATACCGTGGCCAGCAACGAGCAAGGGCAATGCTGCGCTTAAAATTAAAACCCGCTTCTTGTGTTCTCTTAACATGATAATTTCTCCATTTATTATTACCCGATAAAATTTATATCATTCGCCACCTCAAACTCAAAAGTATTTTACAAGTAATTCGTAGTGGCAACGTGATGCATTTGGATATGCAAACAGGGGAGACAAATGCAATTCCGTTCTGGTAAGAAATACTAAGGGGTTTTTTCAGAAAATCGTGCTAAGCGCCTGCAATGCGATGTCGGCATTGCGGTTAAAGACGACCGAACTTTACACAAAGTTTAATAAATTCGAAATAACATAAGCGCCCATTAATGATAAATCGCTATTTTTGTAATGTTCGCAGCTATCTGTAAAAATTTTTAAACTTTGTTTTTGGCCGCGTTAGCCACACCCAGCGCTATTTAACGCGACACTAATGTTAAAAAATAAAGTTCGCAAAATCGCTATGTCGTAGCGGCACGTTCAAACAAAGTACTATGAATGCCTTCCGGGTCTTGAAATCGCGCTGTTCAATCTCCCCAGGGGGGTTCCTTTGGGGCGCTTATCATTTTTGCTTCATAGTCTAATAAGCGTGTAGAGGATTTGAATGCATCATTGTCGGTTACCAATGAATACATCTTAAAATTTTATACAAATTCAGACGACTATTTTCTAGTTTGAAAAACTTTTGCAAAAACGAAAAATGAAGCCGACACGAATGTCGGCTCCCTATTAAAGTTTTAATTGTGATTCATCACCAAGGTCACAATACTGCGTGCGGGAACACTCACCACGGCGCTGCTTCCCGAAACCGTGGCACTGCTGGCACTGCGGTTTTGGGTGCGTGATGTGGTGTAGGCTTGCGCGTTTGTAACCTGCAGGCCGCTGTCGATCACCAGATCATTGTGATTACTGTTGGAACGATTCAATAACACAACAACCGTTTCGTTGCCCTGTTTGTACGCGGTGATATACACAGAACTTAACGAGGTGTTATTGCTCGAAGCAACCCGCACTGCACCAGGGCGCACAAACTTAGCGTATTGCGAAAACGCCCAGCCGCGTTTCAGTATCGCGCCTTTGGTGGTGCCGTATTGGCTTTCGCCATCGCCAATGAGTGAATAAAAGCGTCGCGCCCACCACCAGATGTAGGCGTTCCAGTGAATATCCATACTCTGATGCACACTGGCTAACACCGAATCGAGAGTTTCATTCCAAACGTTGATGTCGTTGCCGCCCCAAATAGCAGCGCCACTGCCATCGGCATCGTGAATTAACCATTCGGTCATCCAGCGATGTTTATTGCGGGATTCCGCCAGCGGGTAGCGAGTGAAAGTGCCGCTGCTCTGCGCGCTGTACAGGTGGCCACCCACATATTCGAAATTCTGCAGGGCGCCGGAATCATTCAAGCTGGGGTCGGTGTAGGCGCGATTGAAACGCAGGGATTCACCCACCAACACCTTGGTTTGAATAACATCACCGTAGTCCCGCACAAAATTGCGCAGCTCGGTACCGGTCCAATCGCAGGAGTCGTAACTGGGGTGCCAATCCGGCTCGTTTTGGATAGACACCACATCAATATCCACACCTTCACCCGCCATAAATTCCACGTAATTGTTCAGGTGCACCGCGTAATCGTAATAGCGGCTGGTTAACAGCTTGCCGCCATCGGTGGTGCTGTTGTTACTCTTCATATTGGCCGGTGGTGACCAGGGGCTGGCAAGAATTTGCAGGTTGCTGCCGTAGCTTTTCGCCTCGGTAAGATTATCGACGGCACGCGACCAAATTGAGCTATCCGGCTCGACAATGGTTCGCAAAATACTCAAACCCAATTCGTTGTCGCCCATACCCACCAGAGTGCGCACTTCACTCGCGGTTAACATATTCGCGGTCCACATGGGTAAGGCCGCACCGAAACCGTCAATGGTTTGATATTCCGTTTGTCGGTTCACTTGAATATCCACCGGGAGCGTACCGCTCGAGGAACTGCTCGAACTGGAGGAACTGGATGTACTGCTACTGGAGCCACCCGCAGAAATGGTGCCGGCAGCCACAGTGAGTGCCAGAGAATCCAACAGCGAACCATCTTCACGACGCAAAATTAACAGCGTGTGATTGCCAGCGGATACGCTGAAATTTCCCAGATTAATGGTTTCCCAGCTGCTGGTTTGAGTATTGTTTTGAGCCTGCCACGCGCCGGAATCCAATTTGTAAAAGAAGGAATCGTCATTGCCAGTAGCGAAACTGGCACGTACCGAAATGCTGACGCTGGTCGCATCGCTGGTTGCAAAATCGATAGCCACCTGGCCATTGGTGCTCGTCGACGTTGTGGTATTTATTTGATTCCCACCATTGTTGGGCCAACTGATATAGGCACCGCCGGATGCCGCAGAACTGCTTTGCACGCTGAGCGGGCTGAACAGAAACTGATTGGCGTAGTCTTCCAACTCCAGCGTTAGCGATACCAAACCGCCGCTGCTACTGGAAGAACTGGATGAACTCGACGAACTGGAGGAACTGGAAGTCGTCGATGATGACGAACTGCTCGAGCTGGAGGAACTGCTGCTCGAACTCGACGAGCTGGAAGAGCTGCTGGAGCTCGATCCGCACTCCACGCCGCCAGGGCTGTACATACCCTGGGAATTACAGGTGTCGGTTCCGATGCAGCTGTGGCCATTTTCATAGCCCCAACCGCTGGTTTGATTGTCACAGAGCGGCCAATCGCCCTGGCCATACCAATTACAAACGCAATTACTTTGAGCATTGGATTCACTCAAGGTAAGAACGGATAAAAAGAGCGTGATACAGAGGTAGCGCACGTACCTCAGGGTAGGCACATTATTCATTATTATCTCCCGGTAGAGTTGTGCTGATGAGTGTTTTTATAGTGTTATCCCACGGCCAATTTACGGGTCTGATGGGAACAGCGCTCACATATTAAACACGAAGGATACTTGCATACAAGAATGAACAATGCTGAAACGTGAAATTGTCATACAAATCGTTTTATTGGCTGTGACCTTATTAGCACGCCGGCAAAGGCTTAAGACGAGGTGTTAATTTCAAGCTTCATTTAGCGCTTGCAAGAAAGGCAGAGAACCGAGACATTTTGCGTGGCGTTCTCCGTTTAAACGGACCCGAATTTGCACTTTTTCGCCACGCTAAAAACTAATTCCAAATGACCCGAATTGCAGCATTGGGCGCGGTGGGAATCACACCGTCAGGGTGGTCGTTATCCACTTGTTTCCAACGGCCCCCCATGTATTTGAGCACAAAGGTGTGAGCAGCACCGCTGGGGTCGATAATGTATTTATTACCCTGGTGCTGCTCTCCCAGGGTGTTCATAAATTTACTCACGGTATTTTCTGCATTGCCCGGTGCACGATAACTAAGCCCTGCCGATAAACGAATTTTTGCCACTTCTTTGTCTTCATCGTAGCTTTTGGTTTGCGGGTTTAAACGCAGAATGTAATGCAGCTCTTTGGGCGTTGTGGCCCCTAAAAAGCCGGGTTTTAATGCCAAGATTGCGTACAGAGAGCAGGCGAGGTTTTTGTCGTAATTGTCGCCAACCGAAGCGCCGTCCTCTTCGCCGTCTAAATAATTAATGCCTTGCGGGTCGACCAAGGTCGTATAACTTTGGTCCGATTCAATAGTGCCCATGGTGGTGAGAAAATTGTTGTCTTCACGCTCCATATAACTGCGTTTGTAAGACTCCACCAGGCGCCCGATGTACTGATCGTAATCGGAAAGGTTGCCACCGCTTACTTTGGTTTTTTTATAGTTGAGGTAATTATTGATTTTGCCTTCATCGACCTGCGGCAAATTGCCCAGCTTTTCATTAAATTTGGCGATCACCGTATTTTTGGGCTTTTCGAGCCTTTCCGCCAGGCGGGTTACCGTGGTTACAGATTCGTTACCAATTTTAATGCGTTGAAAAATTTCACTGGTACAGTTCTGTACCGCTTGCTGCCATTTTTGCTGCGTGAGTGCGGCTGCGCGATTGTCTTTAAACTGGCCCGCACTTGCTGCGCTGCGTGGCTCTGGCTTGTTGTTCGCAGTGGCACTTTTATTTTCTGGCGAAGTGTGTACATGGGTTTTCATGACCAATTCCTTTATTAGCACTCACCCTTGTGCGCGAGCTTGTTGCCACAGCGTCCGGCAAGCAAACGCCCGCTTCTAGGGCCTGTTGACACGAAATTCAGTTCGTTGCCCCTAACTTTAGCTCGCTTACAGCACGGCCGCTTTTGGCTCTCACACTTTGTTACCAGCGCAGCACGGCACAGGCTCGCACTCGCGACGGTTTTGATTATTTTTGTGAAGCCTGAAGCAAGGCGATGCGGCGCGCGTCTCATTGAAGGATTAAAACGTCTGTTAGGGTTTATATAACCAAGATTTTTATTTGGCCCAATTGCTATTGCATATTTTCATGAACGATTCCTGAGAGGTATCCAGGGCTATGTCGCGCTTTGCTTCCCGATCTGCTGGTAACTCATTATTCCTCGCTTGCTGCTTGTTAACCCTTAGCGCGTGTGGCGGTTCGGGTGGTGGCTCCAACCTCCAGCCCCCCATCGACAATTCACAACAACCCAGCAGCTCAAGCAGTTCCAGCTCCAGCTCCAGTTCCAGTTCCAGCAGTGGTCTGGCCGGCGCTGGCAGTTCCAGTTCTTCCAGTGGCTCGAGCAGTTCCAGCTCAAGCAGTTCCAGCGGAGCTGTGAGCAGTTCGAGTTCGTCGAGCAGTTCAAGCTCATCGAACAGTTCAAGTAGCGGTGCTGCCAGCAGTTCGTCGAGCAGTTCATCAAGCAGTACTTCATCGTCAAGCAGCTCGTCAAACAGCAGTACTTCTTCGAGCAGCAGCTCTTCCACCAGCAGTACGTCATCCACGGGCTCATCATCCAGCTCGAGTAGCAGTTCAACGTCGAGTTCCGGCTCTTCATCAAGCAGCAGCTCATCTTCGGGAAGTTCCAGCTCAACTTCCAGTAGCGGTTCGTCGTCTGGCAGCACTGCGGTTGGCCTGGATAACCCCTTCGAAGGCGCCAAGTGGTATGTCGACCCGGTATGGTCGGCCAAGGCCGCCGCAGAACCCAACGGCACACTGATCTCCGGCGAAAGTACCTTTGTGTGGATGGACCGCATTGGCGCTATTGTCGGCCCCGAAGATGGCTACGGCCTGCAAGATCACCTGGATGAAGCCCTGGCGCAGGGCGCCAATCTGTTCCAGTTTGTGGTGTACGATTTACCAAATCGCGACTGCGCGGCCCTGGCCTCGAACGGTGAGCTGCGTATTTCTGAAGACGGCTTCACGCTCTACCAAAATCAATACATTAAAGGCATTACCGATATTCTCAGCGACCCGGCCTACGCCGATATTCGCATCGTGGCTGTGGTTGAAGTGGATTCCCTGCCCAACCTGGTCACCAATCTCAGTAAACCCGATTGCCAGGAGGCCAATGGCCCCGGCGGCTACCGCGACGGCATTCGTTACGCCTTAAATGAACTCGCCAAAATTCCCAACACCTACGCCTACGTGGATATCGCGCATTCCGGTTGGCTGGGGTGGAGCGATAACTTCAGCAATGCAGTCACCCTCATTGGCGAGGTTGTGGAAAGCACCGACATGGGTTGGAACAGCGTTGCCGGCTTTGCCAGCAACTCCGCCAACTACACCCCAGTTACTGAACCCTACCTCAGTAACCCAGATTTGCAGGTGGGCGGTCAGCCGGTGCGCTCGGCAAAATTTTACGAGTGGAATTCTTATTTCGAAGAGCTGCGTTTTGTGCAGGATTGGCGCCAGGCCATGATCAGCCGCGGCGCCCCCAGCAGCCTGGGAATGCTCATTGATACCGGTCGCAATGGCTGGGGTGGCGCGCAGCGGCCCAGCGCGCAATCCAGCAGTTCCGACCTGAATACCTTTGTGAACGAGAGCCGCGTCGACCGCCGTTTTCATCGCGGCAATTGGTGTAACCAAGCCGGCGGTGTTGGTTACCGCCCGCAAGCCAGCCCCGAAAGCGGTGTAGATGCCTTTGTGTGGATCAAACCACAGGGGGAATCGGACGGCATCAGCGACCCGGATTTCGAACCCGACCCCAACGACCCGGCGAAACAACACGACCCCATGTGCGACCCGGATTCCTTCAACACCTCCGACAATTCGTTAGGTACCGGCGCCATGGACAACGCCCCCCATGCCGGTCGCTGGTACCCGGAAGCGTTCGAAGTGCTATTAAATAATGCCTATCCGCCGTTGATGTAATAGCTTGCGCCGCGATAAAAAATTGGAAGATTACAGGGATGTAATTTACTCAATACCCGATTGATGCGTGTTGTTATTGATGGGTGTTGTTATTGATGCGTTTTTTTACGGGATTCCATTTTAATAACAATCGTGTGGTAAGTGCTGAGCAACGCACCCACCGTAAAAATAAGCGTTGGAATAATAAACGCAGCGAAAAATAGCCCTAAGGCTGGGGTAAGGTAGCAATAGACCGTGATAATGCCCATAACGATGGCGATAAATAACTCAATAACCAGCTGCTCGCCCAAGCCACCGTATTTAGCGTTTACGGTTTTTGCCCAATAATGAATTACGCCAACCGGTATTTTTTTCATTTAGAGTTTCCCTAGCAGGTTTTTAATGCGCACCGGCAGAGTAAACAAAGGCTTAAACCTTTTTTATATAGCAAATAATTTTGTCCACTTCTAAAAACCCAAGGCGCTTGTGAACTTCCTGGCTGTGGATATTATCCATTTCTACATCACTGGCGAGCTCTGTGTAAGCATTTTCGCTAGCCCAGAGCTCTGCTCTCTGCATTAAAGATTTACCAATGTTGTTTTTTCGGAAACGCTCTTCTACAAACCATCCCTCTACATAGGGTACCGCGTTATTCGAACTACCCTCTGCATAACTTCGAATATTTAACTCAATAAAACCAACAAGTTCTCCTTGAGATCCAGCAACAAAGATTTTTTTAATGTGGCTGGAACGGCCATTAAGGTACGAGCGCAGTTCGTTTGCATGATCTTCGTAACAAGACGGCCACAACTGGTTTCGCAGCCTAACCAGCCCCGGTATATCGCTACTCCCTGGCTCACGAATATTCATCTATTTTTGTTGCCTGTAAAATTTTGATAATAATGGTTCTTCTTAATCCAATAACTGCGCAGGGTCATTGAAGAAGAAAAATAATATTCTCTGTGATTTTGATGGGCAATGCCCATCCTACGGGCACGCGTTTTTGTGAAATATTTCTTGAGCTAGAATAAAAACGAAGTAATTTGGTTCATCTTGGTATGATTGCTATGCAAATAACTTAGATCCAAAATTCCCACCACTTTTTATTGGCTTTACGCAAACTCTGAGCTTTTTCATATTCCGCAATATTTTTATTTACGTTGGAAGCTTGTGTAGAAACAGTCTGTTTTCTTAGTCGATTCATATCAATCGCTGCTTGCCGGTGTTTCGCCAGTAATACATGATAACCTTCGAATTTTCTCCCCAACACGATTAACAATAAGGCAGCAACACCAAAAAAAGCGGCCAAATAGCCATAATGCGCACTGGGACAAAGGCCGTTAAAAATCAGGCTAGTTAGCATCCCGAGAGCACAGTTAACTCTAAGAAAAAACCATATCGAATAATATTTAGGTTTCGTAGGCAGCATAATAATACGTCCTTTTCGCGCACGAACGTTGCCATTGCCATGAACACTCCACAATTACAGAATACATTTTTACATATTTTATCCGCCAATGGACTTAAGGATTCAGCAAACTTAAGCTCTACACCCTAGTCGCTTACACAGCCTGCTCTTTTTTCCTGAAATGAGTTTAGAACACTCTCCAAATTTGATGGACGAGCCCCTTCCCATAAGCACGCCAGGAGTTGCTGTTTTCGTGGTTGGGCATCGCCCATCATCCCCACATACATTTTGCAATCCCGTTTGCAGTCCGCCATGCCCACCCAACAGATAGCCCCACCTCTCTCTCCCTTAATCACTTTTTATCCCGCACTGGGATAATCGCGCCATTGCCTACACAGCGAGATTGAAGGGCAATGCCATCGTATGGGCGCGCATTTTGGCGCCGCCATTGGCGCGTTACTTGCCTTACGACATTGGCGCCAGCATCACTACAAATAACAGTTTTAAGCAGGGGAAGTTATGTTGAAGAAGGGTTTACAGCTATTTATCGTTTTGAGTTGCAGCACTTTGCTGGGGGCCTGCGGTGGTTCGGGAGGCGGAAGCGATGGCAATGAAGGTTCACCACCCGCTGGCGCAACACCAACACCGGTTCCCTCAATAACTGCCACGCCAACCCCTGAACCGTCGGTTACCGTTACACCCACGCCAAACATAACGCCCACGCCCGAGGCTACTCCTGAACCAACGCCTGAACCAACACCTGAACCGACCCCAGAAATTACGCCAGAGCCGACGCCACAAGTCACAGCAACACCCACACCACAAGCCACACCGTTAATTCTGGGCAACACCAACGCCGCTGTAGCCAAACCACCACAACGGGATTTACGAGACTTAAAAATCGTTACGCCCTTTAACGAAGCCATCGCAGCCGATGCCGAAAATCTGGAAATCAACTTAGTGAATCTGGCCCAGCTGGTTTCGCTAATGGACGCCGCCGATGAACCCGTTTACCTCGCCGTCGCGATGCTCAACAACGCCGCCGAGAAGCTCGATATCAGCGCCGAATCAACAGCCTTTACCTTGTTGGTACTGGGTTTTGCGGTTTCCGTAAATCACCTGCAAAACCCCAGCGTGCTCGTCGGCCTTCGCGAAGATTTACAAGCCTTGCCCGCCTACCAGGCGCTGGCAGTGGCCATCGAAAATTCCATTACCAGCGAGCAAATTGGTTGGCACGAGATGACCAAGCCCGCTCTAAAAACCGCATACCAAAACGCCCTGACCGCGAGCGAGCCACTGTTCAACGCCGTGTTAAACCCCAGTGCAAACAGTGTGACCCAAAATAAACTGACGATTTCCGGTGGCGATGCGGATTACACCGGCGGCAGCTTCGCGCTGGTGAACAGCGACAACAACAGCCATGTAAAACTCACCGCCAAGCCCCTGTTCGAAGACCTTATGCATCCAGCGCTTTCCTGGTATCTCGATGTGGAAAATCTGGGTCGCCGTTATATTTCGCTGCGTTACACCTTGCCGGGCGAAGAGGAAACCCATGTTTATCTAAAACCCCACGAGACCTACTTTAGCTCGATTATTTACGCAGTCGCGGATTCGCCCGTACCCAGGGATGACACCCACCGCGAGGTATTCGCGCCCTACCAGTTATTTGAAAACGATATCGAGCTCGTGATTGAGGTGTCCGGCCCCGGTTGGGGTATGGCGCTCAGCGAAATCGCCAACGACGAAGATATGCGCACCACCACCTTATTAACCGTGGTGTATAACGTGGTGTTCCCAACCTTGGGTTTGGTCTCAAAAAGTTCCGAGGCCGCACTTTATTGTCTGGGCAACAACCTCTTTGAATCACTCACGAAAACACTGGTGGAAGAACCCGCGACCCTCGGCTCGGGCGGCAGCATCGATGTCGACGAAGCCTTTATAAGCTGGGTGTTTTCCAATGTTGTATCGAGTATTCCGGCGTGTGCCAGCGCCGTGGCCGGTGGCTTAAGTGTCGACCTCAACCTGCTGTTAAAAATTACGTCTATCGCATCCAACGTTTACACCATTGGTGCAACCGCGAGCGATATTTTTACAGCAGACCCGCAGGAAACGTTTACCCTGGAAAATATGTTTCCCGATGATTTTTTCGAGGTGAACTACACCCAGCAATATCTGCAAACCGATGAACGCGGCATTACCTTTAACATCACCTGCAGTAGTGAGCTGCCCAGAACACAGTGCATAAAAATACTCATCGATTTTGGTGACGGCACCCCCCCAAAAGAGATTTACTACACCGCAAGCAATTACAACGCGCAAACGGTCATCTCGCACCTCGTCTACGCACCCGAAGAAGCCTATACCGCAACGGTCACCGTGTGGGACAGCGACGGCGCCTCTGAAAGTAAAGACGTGGAAATACCCCCGGTTGATCCACCGGAAATTTCGCTGTTTATCGATGGCGAAGCCGTTTCCGATGGCCAGTCGCTGGAAGTTCAGTGCGAAACAATTCCGGTCGACGAAATCCGCGTTTTGGAAATCGAAAATACCGGCACAGGCAGCTTACAATTAAATGGAATCGCCTTAAATAACGCACTGGCCAACAGTGACTGGACAATAGAAACCGAGTTTGCGGCAAGCGAAACCGTCGAGCCAGGGGAAGTACTCGTTAAAGTACTCAGCTTTGACTGCAGCCTGAAAAAATACCGCTCTCAACTTACCTTGTCGTTTCAAGACAGCAGCTCACCCTTGTTTACAAAAACTCTGACAATCAACGCAACTCCCAGCCCCTTTCTCAACATCACCAGCCCCCTGGAAGACGCGGTAATAAGCAACGCAAAATTGCCCTTGTCGGTGAGCAGCAACATCAGCGGTTTCGATCGCTATCGCATGGCCGTTTATATTGATGGCACCGTGTTGGGTTGCGACGCCACTCAGTCCCCCTACATACCGCAGTGTGCCGACGGATACGACCCCTACGCCTATGCCTACTACATTTCCAGCCTCGCGAATGGCGTCTATGAACTCAGTGTGGAATATACTCTGGAAGAAGACGGCGAAATCCTACGAGACAGCGTGACCTTCGAAAAACAATGTAACGAGTTAAGCATTAGTTTAACGAGCGCAACCGGCGACCCGGCAAACAGAGACTATAAAATTGCGATGTCTGGCACTTCGTCTGCGCCGCTCAATGATTATTTTATTTTTACAGTGGATGGCGGACTCGCACGCAGCTATACCCCGGGCTACCGAGGTGCCACTTACAGTGTTTACAGCGGCTATGAAGACCGCTGGGGTTTCCGATCTTATTCGCAAATATTGTTTGGTAACCCCACCGCTCATGCGCAACTCTACGCTCACGACGGTTGTCAGTGGAGTAACCCGGTATCGGTGAGCTACCCGCTTGAATAAACAGACATCGCTTCAGCGAATGGACGGAGAAAAACTCTGCAGCTATTAACCCCGGATACAACTCCGCCGAGTTAATAGCTGCATGCACCAAGCTCGGAGCTAGCAACAAGCGGCTATCGCTATGACGCCAGCGCCTTTGAGCTCGCTCGCCGCAGCTTGCAGCAACACCGTGCAAGCTCAAAGGTCCGTGTTTGATGCTAAAAGCAGCAGTGTTGATGCTTTTAGCAGCAGTGAGGGTATGTTCGAGGTACTCCCTCCCCACCTCAAAGCGACCCCAATTGATGCTTTTTGCAGCAATGAGGGTATATTCGAGGTACCCCCTCCCCACCTTCAAGATACCCCTATTGATGCTTTTTGCAGCAATGAGGGTATGTTCGAGGTACCCCCCCTGCTGCTTTTAGCTTGGAATTTGCTGGTTTTAGCTTGAGATTTGCTGGTGTGAGGTACCCCGTGGTATGTCTGGGCAGGTTTTTGCTGTGATGGAGCTGGTGTCAGGACAGGGAATTAATAATTGATCCGTGTCTGTAACTGGAATTGGGGGCTTTCTTAAAGCCTAAGAAATCGCAATTTTTTAAGACAGTACGTATTCCTTACATGGGATGAAAGAACGGATATCAATGACTTTCATGCCTTAGCCCGTTATGTCAGGCACTACCAGAAGAAATAGCGCGTAGTGATAGCTTTTTGAAGTCTTATAAGCTTAAGCGAAAAACAAAACGTGCTTGGTGCCCACACCTCTCAAGTTTTATTTACTTGAAACATAAACCAACTTCAACTGCTCCGATTCTGAAAGGTGCCTTGGAGTTATCATGATTCGATCTTTCGGCACAGAGCCTCCTTCAATTTCTTTTATGAGTCGCTCATATTTACCCCACCCTAAGCTTCCCAGTTTTACGAGCTTACCCAACTGCGAACCTGTGGCGTCTTGGTACGATTTGTAAACGAGCTCTGAACAATAGATGTTTTCATCATCCATTCTGTACCTCATATCATAGGGTCGCCCCATATATTTATCGCTCTCTGCGATAAACCCAGCGATATTCTTTTGGTATTCTTCTTTTAATCTGTACACTTCGATATGCCCGTCACGACCACGCCGTTTAAAGAGCTCGAGAGGTGTGTCTATAACCGGCCCTATCGCCTCTCGAACATACCAGCTCTTATCGTTGTGGAACACAATTCCCACATGAGAATATTTCGAATTCGTTGCACCTTCTATTGCATCGACCAAGTCGCTATGGGGTAGCGACTGAAATATTATATCGCCTTGATGGGGTACATACTCTTCCGCAGCACAAACAGTAATGGAAGCAATCAAAAGCAACAGTAGAATTATATTTTTCTTCATATTCGATATACTTGACTTTGCTGTACTTAAACCTCAAGTGATTGGTGCGAGCCTGCGTTAGCATTTATAGATTCGCTAGTTACGTGATTAGTATTTTCTTGACAATAAATATTTGTTGACCCTGCTTTAATATAATATTTGAGTACTTCGTAAACTCAAATCCCTCATTCTTTGGTTTTCAACAGTCAATCTTGCACAGCTCCTTTTTTTTCGCTGCTATTTTTATCCAGTTCCTCCGCAAAAGTTTCACACCGTTGATAATTCTCGCCTTCGGGTTCGGCTTTCCATGTATTGCAAAGGTTATTAGCTTTTAGCTGTATGCGGCTCAACGCTGCGGCATGGGCTTTGTCTTCATTCCAACGGGTGAGGATTTTGGCCATGCGTTGCACGGAGCGTTGGTTGCGGTTGTAGAAGGCATCATCGCGGGACTGAAGTATGGCAAAGAGTTCGGAAACAAGAGTTTCGATGTCGGTTTCGTTGTCGGGTTGCAGGTCTGCGAGGCTGCGCAGGTAATAGACACCCCACTGGAAGCGGGTGGGGCCTTCGGCGGCTTCGTTGTAGGCGCGTTTCATCCATTGAAGGGCGTCTTCTTCGTGGCCGAGTTCCTTGGCGGTTTCGGCGAGGTCGAGCATCAGATAGTAGGGTGACGCAGCGTTTTTCAGCTCGGCTTCCAGCAGCTTGCCGGCTTCCTGATTCTGGCCGGAGAGGCTGAGCAGGTAAACCGCCAGGTTGACCACCGCCGAGTGTTCGTAGCGGTTGCTGATCTTGCTGCGAATGGTGGCAATGGTGTTGCGGATGTCGGCCATCAGTTCGGGGCTGGCCGTCATATCCTGCTCGTCTGTGTTCAGATTTTGAAATTGGATCTGGGCGTACAAGGGAGCCAGTCGTTCCGCCAGCGACAGGCTTTGATCCAAGCGGATGTCAGCGAGGGCTTGATTCCAAGCCTGCAACAGTTCGGCGGTGCCGGATTCGTTGTCGGGCGCAGGAAACAGGTATTCGAAGGTGTCGCCGGCACCATAGAGCACCAGGTCCAGGTTATTGCGGATCAGCTCTGGATTATCCAGTATCTTGCTCAGGCCGCGGTAAACGCGTTCGTGCTCCTCAGCGCTTATTTGGGGTGCCGGGGCGGGTTCACCAGTTTTCCCAGAATTGGCGCTATCGTCGCCAGCTTCGGATTGTTCGTCCAGCTCTTCCAGTCGCATGGACCACCACTGGGCAAATAACCGGCTTTTGTCGATGCTCTGTGTCTCGGGGCAGGCCTGGTAGAGCGACAGCAGCAGAGCGCTGGCCTCGTTTTCACTTAAAACGCTGCCGCGGTCCTGATCCCAGGAATAGAGCGCCAGTAGGCGGAAATCCTTATCGCTCAAGGTTTTTCCGGCCCGGAACTCGGCAACAATAACGCGTACTGGCCGTTGCATTTGAATGGCCAGCTCTAATACCGCCTCGTATTGGCTGAGGTCCATGCCACCGGGAATGCGGGTGATTTCCTCGCCTTCAGGCTTGAGTAAAATCAGCGTCGGGTAGCCGCTGATATTAAATTTCTCACCCAGCTGCTGGGCGTTGGCGGTGTCGCCATCCAGGTATACCGGAACTAACAGGCGGGTTTTAGCGATAAAGTCGCGGTCTTTGAACAGAGTGGCTTTGAGTTGGTTGCAAGGCGGGCACCACACCGCGCCCCAGTAGAGCAGAATCAATTTGTGCTCGCGGGCAGCAATCGCGAAGGCGGCATCCACATCGCCTTTAAGCCAGTGAATTCCGTCTTTATGGCCATTTTCTGCGGTATTTTCCGCAGTACTTTCAAAGGTATGGTCCGCAAGGTGGTTCGCTGCCTGAGCATCCTTGT
The DNA here is from genome assembly GCA_007827375.1 of Alteromonadaceae bacterium 2753L.S.0a.02. Classification (NCBI taxonomy): domain Bacteria; kingdom Pseudomonadati; phylum Pseudomonadota; class Gammaproteobacteria; order Alteromonadales; family Alteromonadaceae; species Alteromonadaceae bacterium 2753L.S.0a.02. The sequence goes on along the minus strand of VISH01000001.1, from coordinate 1,353,607 downwards.
TACTATCGGCAGACTGCCGCTGACAGCCCAGGGAGATCATCAGCATCAAGAGTAACAAACAAGGGAACAGCGACTTGGACATGGCAGGTTCTCCGGGGATGGGGGCGGGCTGAGCCAAACAGTTCAGGCTGGGATTTAACGAGCGCCAGTTGGCGCTATATTAATGCAATATGCTGCAGCTAAAAATCGCTAACGCGTAGCTGGTGTTCATACGTCATTGACTGTTGCTCCATTATCATAAAAAAACAATATCATCAAAACGCAATCAGATAATCACCACCAATCTTTTCTTTGCCAAATTCAGTCTAATTTTCGAAATTGTGCTTGTATCGAATGCTTTCTCAAACTCATCTATATTTGGGCAGTGAGTGGGGATAGATATCTTATAAAATTCGCATTTTCCGTTATTTAATACCCACACATTTGCAACAACTTTAACTTCCAACCGATTAATTTTTACGATATCGGCGTCAAGCACCTCTTCTATACAAATATGTCGTGTTCTAATATCCTGCATTTGTCCAATGTGCTTAGTTAAAGCCGATTCAAGCTGCTTCCAAAACTTTTTATCCATTTTAATTTCTATTGTTAACGTCCGAGCTGTCAACGATCAAATCGTAAGGCTCTTTGTGATATTAGGAATCAGCTGGACAAATTTATTAGGCATTTTTTTCACTGTCCAGATGCTGTTTTCTTTCGGCGGTATAGCACCACCAATCTCTGGCTGGATTGCCGTCTATAAAATCCGTAATCGATAGAAAGACATCAAGAACACAAAGATCATGCTTACTGCCTGTAATATCACACAATTCTTGATACATTCTGTAAGCCGATTTGCCTTTTAATTGGTTCGGCTGAGAAATTCCCAGAAGCTGAAGATCTTTGGCCATAGCAGAGCCAATATTTGGCAGATCCGTTAATGATTCCAGTTTTGATCGCTTAACTTTTTTCGGATTCATTTTTCACCCCATAACATTTTTTCAGATACTTCATTAAGTCGGGCTATAGAGAGGTATTACATAAGCCATTTTTTAGGCGTTCTTTTGAGCGATGATAAATAAATGCTTGTTGGGCCAATCATCATTTTCCAGATGCCTGCACACACATTCATTGATTAAAAGTAGTTCTAATATGGCTGTAATTCCCAGCACTGCGTGATATAGGTTTTGACCTAAAAAAGGATTGCAACTCTCTCCGGCCTGGTCCACGGCGCCGGTAGTAAATACGATTACACCGCCCGGCTCCAAAGAATTCAGGAGCTTTTCCAATACACTTTTTTGACGTCTCAATGGTACATGCCAAATGCTATCCCAGGCAGAAATAAAGGCGTACTTTTTCGTCGGTTTCCATTCACAAATATCTACACGGTGAAATAGAATATTTGGATGCCGTTGCTTCGCCATTTCAAGCATATTTTTAGACAGATCCAGACCCTCCACGTCAAAACCTTTCGCAAGAAGAAGATCTATTATTCTGCCACTACTGCCACACCCGATATCGATTGCCAATCCTTTACAACCCGAATATCGCAACGCTATTTCATGTTGTGTAATACCGTTTTCACGGTCAAACTCCGGACTATTCCAATGCTCGGCTATATTATCGTAATTTTTTGCGAGTTCTTTAGGGTCCATTTTTTCTGTCTAACGAATTTTTAGTTACTTTGAAAACGGAGAATTTTTTGGGCTCAATGGGAAAACACGGTTATTGCTATTACTCAATATTTATGGCTGATAGCTTTCCCCACTCACCAGAACAGTTAAGCACCCATCCTGAAATCTTTCTTCCTGCAAGATGAGCCGCCATGAAAGCTGATACCATTTGATCGGAATTAGCAAATTCATCAGCGACAATTATTAATGTTCGTTTATTAATACAGCCCGTTGGGTTGTTATGATCCGTTTCAAGTACCACATCAGTTCGTGATTCTCGAACATAAACCCCATTTATACCGATAGGTAAAAGATTTCCTATTGCCTAAGCTTGAACAGTAACAACCATTAAAATGGTCCCGAACAAATACTTCATCTTCTTCTTTTGTTTCACAAACCGTAAGTACAGCTGCATATTGCCTAGTGTGATGTTTTGTGGAATATGGAAAAATCCTACAAAAAACGGAGCACCTACTAATATGTCGATCGGCTCAGCTGGTTTTGCTCTATCATACTAATTGATAGCATCGATAACATGAATAATATTTAAGACTGAGCTCGTAACACCCAAAGCCTGGAATGTTTTTCTAACTCCATCGGGGTTTGTTACGGTTAGCTTTTTAATATCTGAGTTTTTTATTGTAACTCCGCCTCCTGAGATTTGTTCTTCAGTGACGCCAGCTACTATGAACTGGTACTTACCATTTGATTTGGTTGTGACGCTCACTGTATCTCCTGGGCTAACGACTTCTGCAATATCATTCGGCTGAAAACCAGAATCTTCTGAATCAACGGAAGCACAGCCCGATATCAATACTAATTTAATAACTAATAGTAGAATACAAATTAACTTCATTATTTTCCTTACTTTGCTAACTTCGCGTTAAGAACAAATTTGTGCATCTTGTTCTTACAATGTAATTAACCACAAAACAACGATTAAAATAAAACTTAGAACGATACCCAGAGTTTGATATAGAAAATACGCAGCAAACTCAAATTTCTTTTTATCACTGTTTTCAACCGGCTTCATAGCTTTAGCAACAGCCCAGAAAATCGATATAACTATAGCCAACCAGAAAAAAGGTAGAACGCTTGGTAAGTCACCAAAATTTGATGCAAAAGCAATTTTCGGTAGAAACAATAAAAAAAAGCTAATATATTTCTTCATTCTATTCTCGCGAGACACCTCGTATCTGTAGCACCTGCACGAGCTACGAAGACGAAGCTTAGCTGTGTGGGATAAGCTTCGATATTGCTCAGGCATTTTAATGTATTTTAATGGTTTTGATATCTTCCGCCTTCCATTCGTTCACACAGGTATTCAGGCCTGTTACGGTCACTTCGTATTCCCTGAGCTTTGCTTCCAGCAATGCCGTGAACGCTGCCTCACCGCCAACTTTTGCTAAGTTGATCGAAAACATTTGTTTATCATTACACCTGGGGGTGTTTTCTATTGCGGTATTCATTGAGAATAGGATGGCAGTGTTACTGTCAGATATTTCTATGGACTGGATTTTTCCCGTTGCAACACCGCAGAAAGCTACTTGAGAAATCAACATACCTAGGAAAATAATAGCAATTTTAAATTTCACGGTAATCCCTCTATAATTGTCATCGTGTTCGGCACAGAGGCCGAAATTACGTCGCGAAACACCGAAACGCAACGCCAAACCACAAAGCGGCTAAGTCTGGTGCCGATAGTTACGTGTGTTCTCGTATCGCCTTGGCAAGCACGAGTCCGGCCGCAATAAACGCACTACCAAATAGTCTGCTTACCACTTTCGACATTCCGTGGAACATCCGACCTTTAGCACGCTCGGTCAGAAATGCATAGCCGAGCAGGCATGAGAATGATAATGCCATAAATGTTGAGATCAAGACGGAAAATTGCAGCAATAAATTCTCCTCGTGATTAACGAACTGCGGGAACAGCGCTGTTGTGAATGCAATGGCTTTAGGGTTACTAAGTGCCACTGCCAACCCTTGTAAATATGCCTTCCGCCTTTTTCGTGGAATACTCTTCGCCGATTGTGTTACTTCCGAGGGATTAAACCCACTCCGCCAGAGCTTTATACCGAGATAAATAAGGTACGCCGCCCCAACAAACTTGATCACCTCAAAAACCACCTCCGAACTCAATATGACCGCTCCGAGCCCTAGAACCGACAAAGCAGACATGATACACAAACCAGAAATGTTACCCAATATGGCATAAATTGCATGCCGCCATCCGTAAGCAGCACTTTGCGACATTGCTACCAAAACGGCGGGGCCGGGAATCATCGTTGCGACAAAACCGATTGATGTAAATACTAGCCAATTATTAAATTCCATTTTTAAATGACCTTGTTGCGCAGAATACAGGGAGTGATTGGCTTTTAGGTACGAAGCAGAACTTTACGCGACCATACACTAGACATGTGTAAAGTACCCCGGAGAACCGATCACCAAGTTAAAAGAACGCAGTTAATGGGCAAGACTTCGTATCACGGGGTCAAGATCGGGTATTTGACACAACTTTAATTACCAATCACTGGCTCCTAGATAGCTAATATATAATAGTGTCCGTTTAGTTAGCGGTTGCCGCTCGGTAAAGGCCCTCATCGCTAAGATTGTTTACTTAAGCAAGAATGAATAATAACATTTTTTAATTTTATGGGTTCAGCAAAAATATTTCTTTTTGTTATTGCTTAAGGGTAACCAGGAACACATTGTACTACAGTATACTAACTGCCCGATGATGCCATTATTGGCTATTGTGATTAACGTTAATATTTAATTAAGTGGTTCGAAATTAGAAAATAGTTCTGATGTCTCTTTAACTTCGGAAAATGGAACAAAATCGCAAACTTCAGAAAACTCCATCCACATTTTTTATATTTCTGGATTTGTATGGGCACTCGCTATTGCTTCATTAGATTTCCATTCCAGCACTTCGATGATTGTTCCATCTTTAGATTTCATGACTATTGACTCACGATCGCTTACGAGATTTTCTTTACGTAAAAGAGTTAGATGTGTAGTCATCAATTTTTCTAGATGTTTCTCTTTTCCGGGTTTTGGCCTAAATGCAGCTATAACTATTCTTCCGGACATACTAACCTCTTGGATGAATGTAAAAAACAAACGCCCCTATTAACCGCCGCTTTAATTGTCGGCCGGCTTGGCTAGTTAGGACAGGCATTTATTTACTACACGTTGAAGTGTCTACAAAATGAATTACGTTCCCCACAATTACAACTGAGCCCATTGCAATTAATGGTATAGACTCTACTTTCAACAACTTTAAGCACGTTTTAATAAGTGCTTTGTTTTCACATACTTCCGGTATTTTTGTATTTTCTTCCAAAACTAGTTGCTTTGTTTTTGCATTTTTGCAATCCCACGCGTAATCGTTATTCTTAGTTTCGACTTTGTACGCACACCCATCTATAAAGAAAATTAAGGTGCTAAGAAGTATAAAAACAGATATTTTCATTAGAACTTTCCTATGAGCATAACGAGACTGTAGAAAAACAAAACCCAGAAAAACAGTCTCTCCGTTCGTATTAAAATTAATTTTTAACGATCCTGCCAAACAATTTTAAGCATGATTCTCGTATACAGCGGTATTTTATTCTTATCTACGGAAAACCAGCTGTTTCTTACACGATATTGCCATATCTCACTAATTTTTCGACATTATGTACCGTACAATACAGTTTCCATTGTATATCCACCTTCGTTTTTCCCCGTAAGGTAAAATAATCCAAGCCCTTACGTACCGTAATATTACCGAAGACAGGTTCTACCGTCGCCATCCGTTGCCCATAGCGACGCTTTCCTTCCTTGCTATCAACCCGTGCCTTCATCCATTCTGTGGGACAAGCCGCTGTTCGATGAATAAATGTAACCTGTCTCCCTTTACCCTTACGTGTATTCGGGGAGGCGGGGTTTCGCAAACAGTTATTTTTTAACGCGCAATGCCGACAATCGGTTAACCTTCCTTCAAACCCAAAGCGGTATTTACCCACCTCCATGTGTAATTCACGGTAGAGCAGCAGTTCTTTTCCCGCCGGACAAACGCAGGTTTTCTGTTTGGCGTCGAATTTGAAGGCGCTGGCTGGGTAACGCGTGGGGTGCTTCTTGACCTTGACCCGGTTTTTGCTGCCATACTTGGCATGCTGCCCATCGAATCGCTCATCTCGCTGGCGAAATTCCGGATCGGGGGTATAAGCGTCTATCTTGTTCCTTTTTAGATACGCATTGTTTGCCTCACTGTAAAACCCCGTATCAGCGGTTATCACGGTGCCGTCTTCGTAGAGATTTTCAGATATCCCCAGTCGGTGGTAGCGTTCTCTAAGGGTTTCTAATACTGGCTGTAAGGTGTGGTTTTCGTTGCCTTCGCCAAAGGACTCGGCGTCTACGATGACCTGGTTTTGTTGATCGACAGCGGCCACGCCATTATAGCCTTGCTGCGTGCCCTTCGGGCCATAAAGCTTGCAGGACTCGTTATCGGTGATATTACTTTTGACTTCTTGGTTGCGCTGGCCTTTGCCCTTCCTTGGGCCGTTGTTCTTTAGAAAGTGATCGATCTTATCATGATGTTTTAAGAGTCTATCCATGCGCTTTTCGAGTTCGTTTTTACGTTCTTTTTCGCACACGCGCCGACCATCGAGTGATTGGTGTTCGGTTATGCACCGATCAATATAGGCGGCTATTTTTTCACGCTTAGCTTCGAGTTCTTTTAGGGTTCCACTATGCTCTTTGGCCGCGTTCGATGAAATTTTACAGCCGTCAATGGCGATCAGCTCGTGCCCCAGAAGCCCTTCTTCCTCACAACATAATAAGATGTGTTCAAATACGTCTTTTACGCCTTCAGGGTGACTGCTGATAAAGTGGGCGATGGTGGTGTAATGGGGAGCACGATCACACGCCAAGGATCGAATGATTATGTTGTGCTTACAGTGCCATTCAATATCCCGACTGGTACGTATGCCCTTGGTGTAACTGTATAAGATAATTTTAAGTAATAACGCCGGACTGTAGGCCGGTCGGCCACCGTTGTCGTTCTTGTAAGACTGGAAATACCGTGACATATCCATGCGGTCCACTAAGAGGTGTATCGCCATGGCGAAGGGATCCGCTTCTATTTGCTCTAGAAAGTTGAGCGCTATAAGAAAATCCTGGTTGTAATTGTCCGGTTTGAAATTGGGCATGACGGTCTCCAGATCACATGCGTCAATTTTATCAAATTGGCCTTATTTTTGGAGTTTTTCTACAGTTTCAACGCCGTGGTAACCTGCATTGCATGTGGAGAGCCTTTTTGGTTTAAAGTGGCGTAGCCACCCAAAAAGGCACGTAGCATGTAATGTCAGCGTTGACCACTTGGTTATGTGTAATTAGGGATGTAAATAAATATAACTAATATCTTCCATACGAGAATCAATAGTGCACGTGCTCCCACCTTGTATTGTCACTTTCTTGCCAGCAACTTGCGCTGCAATTAGCGTACTTAGAATTTCTTTCGCCATTGGGTGACTATTAGTAGAAATAGCATAATTAAAACCAATCGGGTGCTCGGAACCACATGTTTCTGGAACACCAAGAAGCTCTACATATATTTGATGGCCATCCCTACCTATCACCAGCTTACCTATGTTACCGATGGCGGAACTAGCGAATGAATTTGTAGAAGAAATTATTATAAATATAAGTAATATCTTTTTCATTTTTCCTCACGTATTACTTGGAAACATAACGCCGTGCAGCAGGGGCCGTAGTGGCGGTGGTTGTTTTTGTGTAAGCGTAGCGACCAACACAAAAACAACCGCTGGAACGGAGGTCCCACTGGCTGAGTTTGTTAAGGTTTTGACTTGCTAAGCGCAACAAACGCACCCTCCCAATAACCGTACGTAACACCATTATTGTGAATAATATGCGAGAAAATGAAATTAAGTGAATTTTTGCATATTGCTGATACGACCTGGACATCACCGTTTTTAAACCCAAGCTCTTCATAAGTCGCCCTGTAATCGAACTCGAAATCCTCTTTCTTGATATTCCTTTCTTTGAATATTGGAGACTCACACAATGAATTTCTCAAAGGAATGGAGGCTTTCGATACCGTTTTTACCTTACCGACATAGGGAGATATGTCTTCCATTCCGACTGCACTTATACCGGGGAACTTGGCACCATCAATCTTCCACGCACCTTCATACCACTGCTCTGAACTAGCCATAGGAGCAACAAATAACATGAATAGAAATAGATATTTCATTTCGAACCTTAACGCCGCGCAGCAGGGGCCGCAGTGTAGGCCTTTGAATTTTGTGCTAGCATAGCGTAAGCACAAAATTCAAAGGCCGGAACGGAGGTCCGCTGGCTGGCTTGGTTAGGCTTTTATTCAATAACTTTCCAAACCACCCCATAACAAGGGCCTGTTAATACGTAACGGTTTTCTTGATTAATTCGTCCAAATTCCGCGTTTGCTAAAATAGCATTGCCAGGAATCACTTCCCGTTTATTTTTAAGTAATTCTTCTATTTCATCCCATCTCTGATTTAACCCGCTATGACCAGGATGTGTTTCGACTTTGACTTTACCCGCTTCATATTTTTTATTCCATTCTAGGTAGATTTTCCACTGTTCTATTTCCAACTCGAATTCTTCGCTAGATATTGGGAATAAGCTGAAGGTATCTTCGTAACCTTTTAGCTCATCAAAGTGTGCAACGAATCTATGTGGTATGCCATTAAAGTCCGCAATGCCTTTTCTAGGTCCATCGTACCAATCATTTTCGACATATACTTTTTCCACAATTCTTCCTGTAAGCCTAACGCCGTTATAATTTGCCGAGTGAAGCGTAGCGTAACGAGGTCAAATTGATAACTTTGATACTTATGATGACCTCCTCCCCAGATTCCACCTTTGGAGGAACCTTCTAAACTGAAATCGCGAAATAGCGTTTAAAAAGAAGGAGATCATCACCATGAAATTTTATACCAATTCTCACAAACATTATTGTGGAATCGACCTACACACCAAAACAATGTACGTCTGCATCCTTGATTCCAACGCTAACATATTGATTCATAGGAATATAATAAGCAGTGAAAAGGCCTTTCTCAAGCTCATTAAGCCTTACCGAGAGGATATTGTTGTTGGCGTCGAATGCACCTTTTCGTGGTACTGGATTGCCGACCTCTGTGCTCGGGAAAACATAGCATTCATTCTGGGTCACGCACTCTATATGAAGTGCATCCATGGCGGTAAGGCAAAGAATGACAAAATTGATTCTGAGAAGATTGCGCGAATCATCTATGGTAAAAATTTCCCGCTCGCCTACGTCTATCCCCCTGAAATGCGGGCTGTACGCGATCTCATGCGACGACGTAGTTATCTCGTCAGAATCAAATCTGAAGTACAGGCGCATATCAAAATCACCAACTATCAGTACAATCTTCCCACTATCAAGAAAAACCTGGTGCACAAATCCAATCGACAAGGATTAGATGAACATTTTGACGATCCTACTATTCGCCTGAATGTAGAAACGGATATTGCTGTTATGGATGCGCTACACGACGATATAAACCGGCTCAACAATTACATTATTAAGCATGCGCGCGGGTTCAAGTCCCGGCTACTTTATAAACTAAAAACGGTGCGCGGTATCGGTGACGTGCTCGCCTTGACGATTCTCTATGAGATACAAGATATATCTCGGTTCTCCAGCGTACAGCAATTTTGTTCATATTCACGCTTAGTCAAGTGTGCCAAGGAATCGGCGGGCAAAAAAATGGGGAGTTCAGGGTCAAAAATTGGCAATCCTCATTTAAAATGGGCTTTTTCCGAAGCAGCCATTCTATTCCTGCGTGACAGTGATAGAGCCAAAGCCTATGTTGACAAACTGGCTAAAAAACACGGTAAAGCAAAGGCTTTATCTATTCTGGCTCATAAACTTGGTCGAGCCATCTATTTTATGCTGAAGAGAGACGACGCATTCGACGAAAATTATTTTTTTAGAACCTAGCTTTGGGTGACGTGTTTGAGCTTAAATGTATAACTGTGGTAGTACACGTGAAAATCCTATGCAAAGTTATCGGTTTGAGTCATAGAACTCGTTCTTTGCCTGATGAATAGACGTAACCACGTCGCTTTGAATAGACAGAACACGTCGCCCATCTCAATCGTTGTTGTTTTTGGCTGCCCCTTGACTGAGTGATTGATAACTGGAAGTAGGCCATTAAGAAAGTGACCGAACTAGCCCGATTTTTGAAGCGCCAGACCCAAGGGTAACCGATAAATTTCTAGTCCGTTGGTGAAAAATAGAGAGGTTAATTACTTTTACGCAAAGGTAAGTGTGATAGAGCTCTTCGCTCGCCTCAAGAAAATTCATCCCTGATTTTTCTTGACCCGAGCTCAATCTCTACCGAGTGTTATTTAAGCGTAAAAGGCGCGGTATCGTCACACACGAATCCGTCATCAACACCCATGTTTTAAATAAACAGTTTTAAAACATGGGCAGAGGCTCAATAGGTGTTTGGTACGGCCTTTTTACAAAGGAAAAGCCTGCCGGTGAAATTGTCGCAAGTGGCTGCAGACAAAAAACGATCACTTTTTAGAATCTGTCGTTACTTCAACGGCAGCGCTAGATAATTTTTAGTCTTTGACAGGGGCGGTCATATAGGTGGTTATGCATACTGCTCAAGACAGCTTTTAACCCAATTTCTGATAAGTAATATAGATAAACCTATTGAAATGAACGCTCCATATATACGATAGTCGGGTCCTCGTAGTAGCACTGAAAGCGAAGGAAAACCTGGAAAATAGTAAGCCGTTTTACCAGGTCCGAATTTAGGTAGTTGATTATTAAATGGTAATTTAAAACCGATTAATTTGGACGTATATTCTTGACCATTTACAATATACGAATATCCAATACTTTGCCAAAGTAAGGGGTCACCTCCTTTATACGGATGCGAGTGAAAGCCTTGTAAACCATTATACCCATTTTGCACTGTCCGATATTCGTTTTTATACAAGACATGAGCGCTTACCGGTTCCCAAAAATAAGTTGAGACACCTAGCAAAAATATAATCACCCCTAATATGATCAAGCTAAAGCCGATATAATTTGAAATTTTCATGTTTAGTTAGCCGGCATAACGCCCTGCAGCAGCGGCCGGAGTGGAGGCGATTATTTTTGCGGTAGCGTAGCGGCCACCGTGAAAACAAGCGCCGGAACGGAGGTCCTGCTGGCTGAGTTGGTTAGCACGCCTCACTAGAACTCCTTGCTAAACTCTGGCAGACCTAATTCAGACTTTAACACCAAATACCTAGTTTCTGTAAATGGGCCTTGTGTTATCTCGTCCGCGTTTAAATACTTACCGTCTTTCTCACGCTCTATGTAGAAAAATGAAATTGAATCACCACCAACTGGCTTTTGCTTTACTACAACATATTTCTGATTGCTGCCAACGGCAATTACTTCCGCCTCAACTCGACCGATAGAAGTGTTTTCATCAACTTCTCGATTAAGCGTCCGATTGTCGCTTGTATCAATCCAGATAACCTCGTAGGGTCTATCTTTCCATTCGACGCCGTAATCGCATGAAACAAGAAAAACAATAATGATGCTAAAAAATACCTTTTTCATACTGAGTGCTAACGCCTTACAGCACTTGCACAAATTGTGACGTGGCTTTTGGTGTATTGTGACCGCTAGCGAACACCAAAAGCCGCGTTGCAATTTGTGTCTAGTGGCTGAAATTGTTAATTGTTTACTCACTAAACGTGTTTAACCACATTAAGCGTTTCAATTGGCCCAGCATCTGAGTTACTACTTAAAAAATAAACTACAACCCCGATTACAATCAACCAGAATATAGCCTGGCCTTGAATAGCATCTGCTTTTCGCTTCCGTCCTGACTTTGTGGTTGGAATTCCAGTAGCTTTCGATACCTTTCTTTTAAGGCTTCTTTTACTCTTTTTAAGAGGATTCATCCCAACTCCTTCTGACATTTAACGCCTTTGTAACAGGCATTTTTTGTGTAGTGGAGTTTTGCGGTAAAGTGGCGAAGCCACCGCAAAACGGAGCGTAGCAAAAAATGTCCTGTTGACAAACTTGTATGGTTGAAATAACACGATTTCCCTTCCTGTTACTTAAGCGATAAGGTGAGGCCCATGTCTGCTGCAACAGACATTCAGCGTAGTAGCTCGATGACAACTGGCACCAGTAAACTGAGTCCGTTAACAAGCTTGAGCGCTGCGCTGATTCTACTTTTAACTCGAACAGTCGTAGGGGCCTCGAGCCCGAATGTAGCAAGGGTGAGTTATGAACACAACTACTAATGCACACATCAAACAGCAACGGAATATTGGTATCGATGTCGGTAAATCCTTCCTCGACATTTACATCCTCGAACTCGATCGTCACTGGCAAATTCATAATGTAAAAGACGAGATCCACCACCTCGTTAAAACTCTGGGGCGCTTTCACCTAACCCGCATTGTTGTCGAAGCAACGGGAGGTTATGAACGCCAGGTCGTTGAAGCGTTGGCCGAGGCGGAAATGCCCGTTGTTATTGTCCAACCAATGAACATTCGGCAATTCGCCAAAGCGCAAGGTGTGCTGGCTAAAACCGATAAATTGGACGCTCGCGTTATTGCGCAATTTGCCGCAGTCATGCAACCGCCCATTCGCTCTATCAACTCTAAAAAGGTGCGTCTAATCAGGGACTTATTGGCCAGAAAGCGTCAGCTCACCGAAGCCAGAACACAGGAGCTTAATCGAGAGCAACGCGCTGAAAAAGCCATCGCATTATCTCACCGCAGAATTCTAAGGTTACTTGATAAAGAGCTTTCCTGGGTCAACGATCGGTTAAGTAAGGAAGTATCACAAGTCGCTGAATGGCAACACACGTTTGAGCTACTTTTGAGCGTGCCCGGAATCGGCCCAGGTGTCGCTCACACCCTGCTTGGCGAACTGCCTGAATTGGGTTCTTTGAGCAACCGCCAGGTCGGCGCCCTATGCGGTCTCGCACCCTACAACCGAGACAGCGGAATGATGCGTGGTCGACGACGCATTAAGGGCGGTAGAGCACCGATTCGAACAGTACTCTACATGGCTATGCTCAGCGCAATTCAGTGCAACCCCATAATGAAACGCTTTTATCAACGGCTGGTTGCCGAAGGAAAACACAAAAAGGTCGCGCTAACCGCATGTATGCGAAAAATGATGACCATTTTGAATGCCATTGTTCGCGATGGATGCGTGTGGCATGGGGCTTAAATTAATGAAGAATTGCTTGCAGCAGACTTGACTTGGAACCACAGTCGCTTGTTAGCTTTATTACGTACAATCTGAATAAAACCTATTTTCACCACAGACCCGACACTTGAATTTATAAACTGCAAGGCTTCCGCCTTTTTCATAGTTGGCAAGTATATTCGGCCAAACATCTTCTTTAATGTACTCAGCAGTTAGAAATTCCTTTAGCGCCTCTCCTGATAATGATTCAAGGTCTGCTTTAGTTGCATCCCCGTGAAACTCACAAGCATCTTTGCAATGAGAAAGCCAACGCTCTTGCTGCCAGGAAATGAAACTAGGTGTTCTTTCGCACACTTCTTTAACAATATTTTGATCGATACCATCAGTTAGCAACGGATGTGAATCCGAAAACGAACCGTCAAATTTCGCAGCGGCTGATCCATCAGCAATACACCAGGGACATATTGTCTCAACTTCATCTACAGCATAAATGGTTGAAGCTGCTTTATAACCTCTGCGTTTCTCGCAACATTCACATTCATCATCAGTTTTTTCTATCGCGCCAGTACCGATTGGGTCTGGGTGATACTTGAATATAGGTAATTCCATGATGTCTCCGAAGAAGCTAACGCCTTACAGCACTTGCACAAAGTGTAACGTGGCTTTTGGTGTACTGTGAGCGTTAGCGAACACCAAAAGGCGCGTTGCAATTTGTGTCTAGTGACTGAAATTGTTAGGAATCTCGACACAACTTATATTGCAAAATACGTTTGTAGCGTGAGACATATTAAACTAGTAACTGCGCTGATAAAAATTAGATATTTACCCATAAAATTGAGCCCAATAGAAAGAGAATAATACTTTTCAGATGCACGCAAATACTTTGATGCCGACAGTACAAAAAAAGCTACACCACATGATATAAACGAAATTGCGATACCAATAGTAAAACCCGCACTAGATAAAATAGCAATTTCATTGCCCCACTTATATTCTCCTATAGCATTCGCGATAACTAAAAAACCAAAAGTAAAGAATATTAAGGACAAGCACAAGCCATAAAATATATTTTGTTTATACATTATTTGGGGTCTACATAGCTCGGCAGCTTAAGTTTTCTAACGCCTCAATCAGCCGACGCTTTAGCGGTCGGCTGAATTGATTTGTTAGTGCTTTGTAGCTCGCCCATAAATGAATTCACTTTTTTTGAAAGCTCTTTCTTCGTTTTACGCTTTCCGTTTTGGCAGTATTCGACCATTAAATATGCTACTTCCACCAATTTCCCAGTTTTACTATCTTTACTCGGAGACCATACTTTACCTGCATAATTTTCATAACCATTAACTCTGCCGGAAAAATGATATGTTTCCCCGTCCAATCCCATGGTCGGCTCCCTTGGGTATTGGGTACCTAATAGCATTTCTTTCCAAACATATACAATTTTATCCGCTAGGTCTTTGTCGATTTCCTTTTTACAGGTTTTGCGAGGAATATCTTCGGGATTTTTTGGATATTTTTCTTCTAGCTCCTTAAGCCCCTTTTCATCTTTTACAAACTCGCCATCGTCATTCATTACTTGCACCGACTCCTGCTCCATCAAGGGCATCATCTGATATCCCCAAAGCTGAATTTCCGGTGATTCATAAACGATTTTGTATTGTTTTCCTTCTTCTTCTAACCAAACTGCGTACTCTGGTGAAAAAGAGGGGAAACCAACTAACCTCACAAGCACATCTTCGCTGTATGCCGCACCAAGATACTTTAGAACCAAGTGAGTATAACCGGCCATAATTTCGCCAGAAAATTGCGAGTCTTCAGGCGCAAGATTTTCAGCATGTGCGAATTGGGTAAGACTTAGAAATAGCAATATTTTTTTTATCACGGTCAATCCCTATGGAGCACTAACGCTGAGGTAACTTGCACGGCCTGTGGAGTGGCTTTTTGGGGTACAGTGGCGCAGCCACCCCAAAAGGCGCGTAGCAGGCTGTGTCAAGTTGACCGACTGGTTATAAAGCGACACCACCTAACTCCCTGCGCGAAAGCGCACCGAATGCAACCACCTAATTAAAACTCTACTCCGTACTATGGGAACCCATGAAGAACGAAGCCACAATACTTTCCAAAGGTTTCTTGGTACTTTTATGGATTACGAATTTCTAGCAATGGTGGCACATGCCCTGAGATAAACTCAATAGTGTGTACCACTGACCTTGCTACGTGCTAGAGCCAACAAAACCTAATAACCTTGCGAACAGATAACCCCAAAATGTGCGCTAAGACCCTTTACTAATTTTCACGCTGCACCCGCTAAAAAACCCACTCGACGCGGTATAACGCCGCGCAGCAGGGGCCGCAGTGTAGGCCTTTGATTTTGTGCAAGCGTAGCGACCAGCACAAAATTCAAAGGCCGGAACGGAGGTCCGCTGGCTGGCTTGGTTATGCGCTTTACTAATATTTGTACGCGTAATTGGACAAATCGCATGCTGCACTATATCTGATTTCACCTAATTTTTTTTGCATAAAACATGAGATTACGATAGCAGAGCCCCTTTAGGAAAAATGGCAATCTCGTTACCAAATATTTCCTCAGAATCTTCGTTTCTCCTCATTGCGCTCACTACCATAGAGCCATCACTGTTTACTAATGTAACTGTAAATATTTTTCCAACATATTCAGATAGCTCAGCCTTCTCTTTTTGCGGTAGGAATTTGGTGATTTTCTCATCTATTTCCAATATTTTGATTCGATCACCGATAGTGACACTATTTCCATTTGAATCACTTGTTTTCATTCCATAGCCTCATAATCAGTGTTCGCATAACGCCCTGCAGCAGCGGCTGGAGTGTAGGCGTTTGTTTTTGTGCTAGCGTAAGCGTTAAAGCACATAAACAAGCGCCGGAACGGAAGTCCGCTGGCTGAGTTGGTTATGTGCGACGGTATACAGTTGCAAAATTGTGATCACCTTAGCATTAAGCACAGCCCATATAGATTGAGATTACTAAAATGATTACATTTTAACCAGCCTAACACTGACTACTTTGACTTCAGTGCACCTAAGCCAATTCTTTTATATATTGTATTGAGATCTTCCAATTCGTTTTTTCTTAAACATACCTGTGTAGATATAAACCTATCCGCTCCATGCAAAATTCCGATCTCACCAGTCCTCTTCTTCAGCACCAACTCTGCCAAAACGCGCCTTAACACTGATTTTTCAGATTCTGTAATTTCCATTTTCCTGTTTTATTCTTTGGCTACACATAACATTTGAATCAGCGTCATACAGACGCATATTTCTTGAAATTGGCCCTTAAGGCCGATATCTCCACCACAAACAACTCCCCACAAACGAAAAAATCGTTTAATTTCAATAACATGGTTTAGATATCTTATGCTTTACCTGTAGTACATATACTCCTTAAGGCGTATATGTACTGAAATATTTTACGTTTTTTGCTCGTAATTGCGCCATTCTTTAATCGCGCATGATATTGATTGCGTACCCATCCATTAAATACGCAAGCTTCTCTATCCACCCAAAATCCCGCCTTCTGCCGCGGGCCAAAAGGGTGCTTTCAACAGCAATCCAGCTAAACGCGTTTGAACTAGCGCGATATCTGGCGCCCATAAAAAAGCCGGGCAGAAGCCCGGCTTATGGAGATAATGCGGCAATCTAGAAAACGCCACCGCTTGAGGAAGAGCTGGTGCTGCTGGAGCTGGATGAGCTGCTGCTAGTGCTGCTCGTTGTGCTACTGCTTGTGGTCGAGCTGCTGGAGGTACTCGAACTCGATGACGGATACCAGGTTGGTATCACGGTCGGTGTTGGCGTAGGTGTGGGTGCGGTATACAGCGCGCAGAAGTCATCGATGGCCGCTTTATAAGTGTTGAAAACCGGGGTCGCGATGTTTCTCTCGTAGAGGCCACTAGTCTGAACCTCCTCGCAGCTGATTTCCCGAGCAACCAAATTGGCAAGTGTAGTGACCAATGCAGCGCTATAGATTTCATCGGTATTTTCGGCGAGTAGATCTTCCAATGTTTTTTCCACAGCAACGCTTTGCGGTTCGCCGTCTTCACCGTCGAAGGTGGCTGTAAGTTTAATGGTTTCTGAGGTATCGACATTGGCAATATCAACGGCATTGAAAAGCTCGAGGAAAAACTGTGAACTGTTGTAAGCGTAGTTCACGGTGGAAACTTCAACGGGGTCGGTAGAAATTTGTTCAGCGGCAGATTTTAACTGATCCAGACTTTGAGGATAATCGAGCCGGAACTGAATATTTTCCACCGCGTGGTCGACGAAGCGCATAAAACCATCAGTAAAGATACGTTCGGCATCGGTGGGCGTGACCATAGCAGTATAGGTACTCTTACCGATATCGGTAAGGTTGTTTAGGAAAGCTTCGTTAAAATTTGAGCCAATACCTATGCCAGAAAACAGTATCCCCTCCATACCATTAATAACCGTATGTTCCGCAATAATAGTGGAGTTGACCTCACCGGTATTTGCGTAGGCGTCGGTAAGAATAATTACGCGATTGGCCTTGGTTTCATCGTAACTTTGCCCAGCCACCTGATAGGCGAGCTCGATGCCAGCATTAAGGTTGGTGGTTCCGGTGTCGTCGAGTGCGTTTACCGCATTGGCGTAGGTGAGGTCGTTCGGGTCGTAAGCCCAATCCGTAAGCACGATAGCGGCGTCAGTTTCAAAGGTTACCACGTTAAGCACATCACCCGATTTAAGGCTGCTTTGCAATTCAATCAGACCGTGTTTGGCAACATCCAGTAAGGTGCGAATATCATTGCGTGCTTCAGGTGCATAGGTGCCACCCATAGACCCGGAAATATCGACAAGGAGCGTGAGCACCACATTCTTACGCTCCTCTTTGGATAGAGTAGGCCCACTAATATTAACGCCCAGCGCAAACATTGTTCCTTGGTATTCTATGTTGATGGGTATTTCCAGCTCTTCGGTCTGAGCCAAGCCCATCGAAATAACAAAAGGATCAACTTCCTCGGCTGCAAAATGTTCGAATTCTTCCGCATTAAGGAATTCATACGGGCGACCATAGGAGCTGCTTGGAATGTTGCCGTATTCCAACGCGGCAAAAGTTAAATCGCGCGGTGCGGTGCTCGCTGAATCATCGTAATTTAAATAAAAATGGGTGGCATCTTCGCCAATTTCAGGATCTGGCGTAGGTGTGGTTGTCGGTTGCGGTAATGTACCACCGGTTGAAGAGCTGCTGCTCCAACCACCAGAGCTAGACCCACTTGAACTGCTCGAGCCGTTTGAGCTGCTCGAACTGCTCGAGCTTGACCCGATCGGGGTTGGCGTGGGAGTTGGTGTAGGCGTGGGTGTTGGAGTCGGAGTTGATGTTGGAGTCGGCGTTGGAGTCGGTGTCGGCGTAGGAGTCGGGGTTGGTGAAGTCCCGGTGCTACACACAGGTTGCACAAAATTCCCGCTGTGCGATCCAAGGAAACCAAAAGTTGCGGTTTGCCCCGGATTGAGTATGGCATTCCACGGCATATTCGCTGCAGTAACGGTGTTACCACTTGTAGTGATAACACTGCTCCAAAACGTACTGATATTTGGGTTCTGAACAAAGTTAAGTTCCACCTGCCAGCCATTAAGTGTTGTGTTGCCGTCGTTGGTAACGATTACGTTCATCACATACCCGTTATTCCAAGCGTTGCTTGTTGCGTTACAGGAAAGTGCATGCGCATTAATACTGGCCAGCGTTGCACTTGCGAATAAACCAGTGGCGCAGAAAATTTGTTTTAAAACGCGGAAAGGTCGATATGATCTTTTACGTCGTTCTGATTTGGATTGCTGTAAGTGTCTCATGATATTTCCTTTTCATTATTTTTACAGGAGAGGAGAGAAGCGGATACACACGAGCTTCCGTTACCAGGCACGCACAAGCTATTAACTTGGCAAAATTTATTGTTAGATTAATAGGCGGTACTTAAATGCGCCGCAATTGCCAGAAGGACCGGGTTAATAGCGACGATTAGCGAAGCGTCAAGCCAACACATCTGTTGTGAGCGAGAGGAAAGAGAAGAGATTGATGCCCAAATTAACAGCCCCTAATTTGGAAAAAATATTGCATCCTCGCTGCAAAATAAACGCCTTTTATTATTATGTTGGCGAACGGCTATCACCATGCCGTGCAGTAAAGATTGTGCATCAGCCGAATTTTGTTATCAACACATAATTAAAATCATGTGAGAAATCAAGAACTACTGTCAGCTGAATTCGCGGCAAAAAACAGCGCCGCACAATGAAACGATTCATGCGCAAAACCGAGGACTGCAATGTCAATTAGCCTGTTTAACGATTAAGTGTTTCATGAGATGGAAGACGGAGTCGAGCCAAATAAGCTCGTGTTTAGATCAAGATAAATTAAAGTATAAAAATCCCCGATCGCCATACATGTTAACTATGTTTAATCGCAATTCGAAGAATATTTAAATCTAACAACTTCTTTTTTGATTCGGGGAGTTACTCACAATGGGTAAAAACCTGCCCATCGAGAGGAACCACAATGTATGTAGCGGTTTTTTGCCTAGGGCCTGTTGACACCAAACTGAATCAAGGCTTCGGTTTCACTATTTTGAACAAAAAATAAAAGTAACATTAAATCTGTTAGCTTCCGAAATAGCTCAATCCCTATCACTATTAATATGTTTAACCTTAAGAAAACTTACCAGACCATTTTGTAGTCAGTCGCACCAACACAACAAGATCATTAAACAGAGATACCTTAGCCTGAATTGCGCCTCACCAACATAGACGTGGATTGACTTGAAAGTAAAAAGTGTACGCTGATTAACCCCAAATAAAAAACCCATAATCCCCGACAACAGGGATTATGGGTCTTGATATACAACGTGATGTTAAACTGCCACAAACCTGCGGCAGCCTAAGACAGCATATTACCGGCTACATTAATTCACTGTTACAAAAGCACCAAAGCCACTAGTGGCAAACAGTTTCACATACACTGAACCATTCGCGGAATACCAGGCATTGGAACCGCTGTTACGCAGCGCCTGCAGGCTGGATTGTTGCGAACCCGTGTTGGCACTGTTGAAACCAAAAACTCGCATAATAATGGACGAGCCGGGCGTGCCTTCCCGCAGCGAAATGCTCAGCGAACTCACGGAATTCTGCGTGTTGATTTCCACTTCGGTACCGAGTCGCACGGTGGTTTCTTTACCACTAAATCCACCGAACGCAAACGGGAAGCCATTCACTTCAACAGAGCCGCCTACGCCGGTACGACTGATTGTGATTCTGCCGGGTTCGCCGCCATTAGAGCCAAAGAAGTTAAAACCCAGTCGGCCGTAATCGCCCTGGCACACCGCGGCATTCCAACTCGGCTGGATATTACAGGCGTTTTGATCGGTAAGTATTGGGTTGTTAATTACCACATAAGCCCCCGGCATACCGCCAATCGAGCCATCCACGTCTTCGAAAATCGCACCCCGATAACCGTCTTTACCGCTGTTTTCAAAGGCCCACGCGTCGCGCATTTCTGGGAAATACACCGGCTTGGCGTTTTCGAAGGTAAGGTTTTCCACGGAGTTTGCGGTGCTGATTGGGAAGTCGGAATACAACAGATACGAAATAGCGCCGGTGTTGCGCGTTGAGTTGTCGGTGAAATTGCGGAAGGTGACATTACGCAGGCGATTCGTTAAGTCGTAGAACTCAAAACCACGAACCGGGTAGTCGGCCTCACGCGGCAAACTTCTACCATAGTTCATTTCTGCCGAGCTATTGGGGTTACCCACGTTGTCGGATTCCCCAACGAATAGAGAATCGAGTAACAGACTACCGGAATCGGCATGGGTATAACCAATGGCATTATCCGCCAGGCGGAAGTTGCTGAACTCATGACTGCCACCGCGCGCCCACACGCCATTATTACGGTTTTTATAGGCCGTAAAGTTTGACATGTAGGTGGTGAGTACCTGGCTGTCGGTATTGGTGGGGTCGGCATACGCGGTATGGTCGTTACCGGCAATCGCGAACGTACCATCTTCGTTCGGGCCGCGGTCGAACATCATACCGTCGTAGTTTGAGTGCGCCACATTACCGGTAAATTCACGAATTCTGGTTCGCCTTGGCCATGTGTTCTGCCCCTCCGGTGTATCTGCAGAAGGGCCGGTAGGCTGTTCCGGCAATGCGATCCAGAAACCCACTTCTTCCGCACCTGCTGCAACGTTATCGCGGAAGATATTGTCCGGGTTGGTAATCCAATAGGTGGAAGCGTTGTTATCGGACGGTAACAAAATATCGTCGGCGTCCTGATTAAACGGCTGACAAGCCCTTGTGGGGTGACACTTGGTAAGAATACCCAGATTGTGAATAAAACTGTTGCCGGTTTCTACGCCGTCTTCCAGGAAGAAACAGTGCCCAACAGTATTGTAGGTTACATTATTCTCGACACGCACATCGTCAGTACCGTGCACCGTAACACAGCGATTGAAACTGCGGTGTACAGCTGAGTTCTCAACATATTGAGTGCCCCCTTCGCCATGAACATGCCAATGCACCGGATAACGCCCGAGCGTAAGGTGTTGACCCATACGGTAGAATTCAACGCCCGAAATGTGCATCTCACCCTGACCTACTGCAACGTGACCGCCTTTGTAATTATTTTCGGAATCGCTACTGGACTGAATAAGAATATTGCGAGTTAGCAGACCCACTTCGCCGCGCTCATCTACATCGTAGGTAACCTCGCCGTAATGCATATATTGCAAGGCACTGTTCAGCGTAATGCTGTTGCCGTTAATCGCGGTAATGGTTTTTTGCTCCGCCTGATCGGCTTCGAAGTCGGTTGACGCCAACACAATCACATCGCCAACCTGCCATTCAGACGCATTGAGTACTTGAATGGTGCTGCTGCCCGCATTCGCCGTTTCAGCAAGTTTGGTCCAGGTATTTGTGCGATTGCCGTGCAGATCCAGGGTACCGCCCATCACAGATATAGCGCGATCACCCATAAGGCCGTCAACAGTTTCATTGGGGTTGTTGTCGGTAAGGGTGATGGTGGCTTTATGGGTGTAGGGCTGTGACTCGCTACCAATTTGCAACAGGCCGCGCACCAATATCCACTCAGTCGTGAGCGTTAAATCCTGCTCGGCAAAGGTGAGCGAACCTTCGATGGTTAAACCGGCGAGAGCTGGTGGGCTTACATCCAGCGTGATATTGGTGCCCTGCGGGATAACGACTCTGTCCCCAGCGCGCGGCACGTTACCATTCGGCCACACAGACGCATTCGACCACACATTGCCGCCGTTACTGGAACTGCTTGAGCTACTGCTGGAGCTGCTGGAACCGCCGGTACTGCTGGAACTGCTGGAACTGCTGGAGCTGCTCGAACTGCTCGAACCACCAGTACTGCTGGAACTGCTGGAGCTACTCGAACTGCTGGAGCCGGTACAGTTGCTCACAACACCACCTGGGTTTTCCGGCGCTGCACAGGTATTACGCCCGATACAGGTTTGCCCATTTTCCCAACTCCAACCATTATCGGTGTTTTGACACAGCGGGCGAGGCGCGTCCTGATACCACTGGCAGTATTCATCACACTGGCTGCCACCGCTGGAGCTGCTGGAACTCGAGCTGCTAGAGCCACCACTACAACTGCCAAGATTAGACCAGGAAGAATCGCTACCCGGTACCGTAGAGGTGTACCAATTGGCCCGGTAGAGCGTATTTTGGTAAACCATTTGATCGCCGGTATTAGCGTGATTGTAGGCGCCGCCAGACCAATCACGCGCAGTCCAATTGGGGTACTCATTTACGCCACTACAGTTGGTTTGTGCGTAACTGAGTGGGCTCCCGAAAAAAAGCAATGCACAGGTTACTGCGGCAATACGCTTGGTTGCGCCGCAAAACCTCTGCGATTTAGCAATTTTCTTGGCATTATTACGAGGATTCTGAACAGTTACGGAAGCCTCACGAAATTTGAATGAACGGTAACGCAGTGCATGCACTGCCACCGTTAGCTGCATGTTAATTTGATTTATGAATTGTCTAGTCATAGAAATACCTAATTGTTTAAAATTATTAACGTTATTTTTCTACTGAATACCGCTACAACTGAAAGTATGAAAATTGGGGCTAAACCCCAAGGTGATGCACACAAAATTGGGCGCACACGGCAAAGTTACGCATGTGATTATTCCCTCACACGATGAGCACATTTTTATATTTACGACATTATTGAAACAGCAAGACAATAATGAAAAACACGACAATGCAAAAACCCAATGACGCTTAAATCATAGTTTCTACATGTTTTTCATTTTGTGATTAACCATCCGCCCACTAAAAAAGCAGCAGAAATGATTAAAACTGGTGGTATTAAAACCCGGGAACTACTCGACAGCGCTGACCCAACCATTAAATTTATTATTAGAAAAGGCGGGCAACAAACCATAAGCGTCTATAAAAATAGTAACGCTTAGATAAACACTACAATCCCGAAACAATTAAACGAGTTATTCGGATTGCTGAATCGCTCGCGGCGAGTATAAGTTGTGCAAAGAGTAAGCGTCAACCCATGTATACAACTTATCCAAACCTTTAAATGGGTTTATTAACACGTTCGCAAACACGTTTTTTGTAATTAAAAAAAATACGTAAACAACACAACTCTGAAATTACTTTCGCCGTTGCAAGCAAATTGCTATTAATAACTTCAACGCTATAAATTGGATTTTAGTAATGGCTAAACTTTGTAGGAAAGCTCACATAAGCGCGTATAGGCGTTATTTTGTGGTCGGTACGCTATTGAACGGGCGGATGAAACCGGTTACTTGGCGCGGTATCGAACTTTTATCTGGGTTATGCTACTAACCCACTTTGAATTTACAGACGCTAACTTTAGCGCAGAAAAGTATGCAGTCAGAATTACAAAACCCCTTTGAAGAAATACCGAAGCAATACACTGCGAAATTTAAATTGTCGAATACGGATCAAAACTGGATAAGCTTGGTTTGAAGCTAGAGATGCTTGTGATTTTTAGAAAAGCTTATCCGAATATTTCGACTAAGCTTTTCCACTTTGATGAAATTTTAATATAGAACGAGCGCTTAGCCCCGATGCCTTGCTATGCGTTTCTTGACACACCAATTACTGCTCGACATTAAAAGATTTTACAGTAATCGCGCCCCCCAGAGTTGCTGTCGCATAGTTAAAAATGGCGAAGCGATACCCCAGAAAATAATTCCATTCACGCTTCATTACAAAGGTATCGCCCAGCGCTTCAAATCGCATTCCGTCCAGGCTCCAATAAAATTTTGCGGTGCCACCTTCTTCTGTAGTTGTCACGTCGGCATCCACACGCAACCAAAGCGTATCGCTATTTACCGGTTTTGACGCGACATCAGAGCCATAACTTGCTGTTTTCCAGTCGGGCCCCAAGGCCTGCCCGCGACTCATCACAAGCTGTGTTGTTGTGGCGGATTTTCGAATGCCAATCCACGCAGACAGATCTCTAAAAACCGCAAGCCCGGCAACATCGCCATTTTTCATAGCACTGATATCAAGCGCCACCGTTGCACTTGAGCGGGGCCCAGCAATACGTCGTGTTAAGGTATTTTTGGCTGCATATAAATCTTTTGTCAGTGAGGCGGTTTGCATAACAAGGCCCTTGCCCGAGGCCCATTTACTGTTGTCGGGATTGTGGTTCCACTCCCACTCGGGGTTTAGTGTGCTTGCGGTAAATTCGTCTCTGGTATTTTTCGTATTTACTTTGTGCTTGCCACAGGCCAGATTTGGGAAAGCGTAAGACGCACCCCATTGACCATTTACAAGCTCTACAGAAGGCCAGCCTTCACTCCATGTGACAGGCGCCATTACCGGTAATCTGCCGGCGGGAAAGGCATCGTTAAACGCCATATAATACCAGTCGCCGTGTTGAGTTTTTACAAGCCCACCTTGATGCGGCTGGCCGCCGGCACCTCTGCCACCGTACGGCAAAGCCACTGCAAAAGGTCTTAATTCATAGGGCCCGAATGGCCCATGGGTGGAGCGGGCAACATACTCGCCATTGGCATATTGCGTTAAAAAGATGTAGTAATTACCATCAATTTTATTAAAGCGTGCACCTTCCAATGGCCCCTTCACCCAGTCGGGTGTTTGTAAAACTAGCTTGCGACTTTTTTCACTTAAGCCGTCTGCGGTGAGCTCAGCAACACTGATGGTGTTGTTACCAAAAGCGACGTACATGCGATCGTCATCATCGATTAACAAACCCATATCGTAATAGCATTGGTCACTTTTACTGCCTTGCCACGGGCCCTCTGGTTGTTTTGCGGTAAAGACATAAGCCCCACCCAGATCGTGCATGCAGCCCATCCAATAAAAGGTTTCGTTACTTTCACGGTACTGAAGTGTGGATGCCCAGATGCCTTTTACATAGGCACTGCCGCCTTCCAAATCGTAAGCCTTATCGAAATCAAGACTGGGAACCGAGTGCGACAGATATTCCCAATGCACCAGATCGTAAGATCGCAGCAGCGGCGCACCGGGCGAATGGTGAAAAGTGGAGGCCGTATAATAGTAAGTATCGTTAACCCGTATCACTTCCGGGTCTGGCAGATCTTCCCAGATTATGGGGTTTGTATAGGTGGCGCTGCATTCGGATTCTTTATCGACCGCTTCTCCGGCAGTATTGCTTGTTGGCTTACTGGGCTGCGCAGCACAAGCGCCCAACAGGCTACTTACCAGTAACACACACGGCATCCTTCTTTTTTTATCCAGTGCTGTATTAAGACGCATGTATTCTCGCTTTGTAGTAGGCTGATTTGTGGTCGCCCACTGAAGTCAACGCCGTACAGCTCTTACACATTAATTTCAAACCCCAAATCAATATCGCATGCTGCCTGCCCACCACGAACACCCCAGTTTGTCGTCGGTATATCACGAATAAGGATTTTTACATGATCTTTCGGTATTCCCAGAGTTTCCAGATTGCTTACTATGTTTCTATATAGCGTTCGCTTTGCTTCAATTGAACGTTCTGCGATAGCATCAATGCTAATATGTGTGTAAACCTCGGGGTTTGACTTTCCCGGTGGGCAACTGAAACGGTGCGGTTCATGCACAATTAGGCGAACGTTTTTATCGGTGACTTTAATTAGAAACGCTTCACACAGTGCGGTGTGCACCGCTTCCATTATCGCCACCTCAGTATCTGGTGAAGCGGAGGTTCGTCTTTCTATCAATACGCTTGGCATTAGATAAAATCCTAAATTAAGCTACGGTGCTGTCTAAAGCAAGCTGTTTAACGTGCGCACTTTAACGTAAGCTACAAAAAAAGAATGGCAAATCACAACCCTTCGGGTTTATAGAAATTAAGGGTCCATAAACCGACTCGATCAGTCTGGATTGCCCCCCAAAACTCAAACGCGTACACTTTGTGCCCTTCCAACCAAAATATACCGCCCAAACACCCGAGACTAGCTGTGTTTCCATTTTTAAAACCACCCCAAATCGTAGACCCAGACACAGCAAGTGCGCTGCAAAGCACCTTCGATTGGGCCTTAGAGTCCTTCGACAGTGATTATTTTGCCAATACCGCGGGTTTAATTCACCCATCACGAGAATACTTCCCCGATCGCGCTGATAATGAGTTGGATATGGCCCGTGCGCTGTGTAAACGTATATGCGAATACGCCGGTTTAAGCCAGTGGCCGTTCACTGTGCAAGCACCGCAATATTTCGAAGCGCAAATGCCACCCTTATTGGGCCTCACCTCGCAAACCCCACCGCAAAACACACAGGAAGTCGCAAGTGTGCAACACACGCTCGAAATCTCTTACGCGAGCGCGATGATGAAAAAGCCGATGGATTTAGTGGGCAGTATGAGTAAAAATATTGCACAGCATTACCTGTATCAGTCACAACGCATACCACCTGCAGGGCCGGAAAGTTTTGACGCGGCGGCTGAAATCATCGCCATTGCCATGGGCTTCGGGATTTTTATCGCCAACAGTGCCTACACCTTTCGCGGCAGTTGTGCGCGCTGTTACGACCCCCGCGCCAACCGTACAGCAGCGTTATCGGAAGATGAGGCCATTTACACACTGGCCTTGTTTTGCCACTACAAAAAAATTCCGAATAAAGAAGTAACGCCATCCCTGAAAAATTATTTGCGTGGTCGTTTTAAAAAGGCTCGCAAACAGCTTGAATACACAAACCTTAAATAAGACGCTGGTAATATTTATAAACCTAAAGAGTCGCAATTCTATTAATACAGTCAGCGCATACATACCTATATGCCAGGGCTTTAAAAGCCATCGGATTTAGGTTTAAAACCTCAACACTTCTCCCACAGTCGATCAAAAAAATCATTAATAATATTTTTTAACAAAACAGCCGTTTATTATTTTAAATCCAAATAATTAAAACCACACAAAGTGATCTCGCACTGTATTATTTTTTAAAACCCGTGTGCTGTTACGTCAAAATATGCAAACCGGCGACAACATCAAATAAAAAACATTCGCGCCACAACTATTTTTCAAACACATGTGTTAAATCGTGGTGTAAAGATCTGGCTCACCCACTAATACTATCTATTACATCCAATTTGAAGAATGACAGCTGATGATAGATACTCGTGCTCCTACTAACTTTGTTCCGATGCTGTAACTACTTAACAGGTTATATTTCACAGAATTGAAATCGCCGAATCACGGAGGAGCGGCTGTATCGTTGGGTGTCTTTGTAGTTGCCCTTCAAACCTTAAAGGAGAACGTTAAACAATAATTAATCACTCGGAATACATAGCAATGAAAACTCTAAAAACAGTTTTGTCTCTCTTTGTGTTAGGTAGTTTGTCATTAAGCGCTGCTGCGGATAATTGTTCATGGACGCATTCCAGCGTTTCATCTGGTGGTTCTACCGCGAATGTTGTTTATTCCTGCTCGATTAGCGGTACTGTTGCGGCCATAAAAACCGTCGGAACGCGTGCTGTTGGGTCTTCTACCTGTTCAATGTCGTTAACCAATGGCTATTACAACGCAGGAACCTGCACCTCGCCCAACATCTCTACATCAAATCCCTGTACCAATTCGGGTGCGTATTACGGCACCATCTGGGCCAGTCAGTGGTCTAATCATATCGATGCCATCGAAGAATTCTGTGGTGCATGTGGCTATACCACCGTACCCATTTTCTATGGCTCAGGCGAACCTCAGTTGAAAGTTACCTGTAGGTAAGTGCCTTAGGTAATTTATGGGCAAAATGAAATAGCCCCGGTTCAGCCGGGGCGTTTTAGGAGGTCTTCGCGCGGGTATCAAAGTCGCACAAATGGGAAGGTGTTACCCGATTGAGTAATTAGCATGGTCATTGCGCCATTTTCACCGGCCACGAACTTAAGTTGTATATCTATACCCAGAGCGTAAAACTCGGTTTCGGATTGAGCATAAAAATCAATGGTCTCGCCCTGCTGGGTTAATTGTAATTTAAATAGACCTGCTGAAATATCAATGTTCGGGTACTCCGGAGCGATTTGATAACTACCAACGTATTGTTCAAGAACAGCCATGGGAAGTTTTAATTTAGGACGCTTAAATACGTATTGATAGCCATGGGTGTAGCCAACTGGCGTGGCACCGGCATGACCCAAACCTGGCAGCACCTGTTTTTTCGCATGTAGACCTTTAAGATGCGCCCAACGTAACTGCATGGCCATTTCAACAACCTGCGTGCGATTTAAGTCATAAGAACCCACGCCAAGGTATAAGCGTGTATTATTTAATTCCCGCGTGCCGGCCAATTCTGCAATGCGAGTTTGAAAATAATCACTCGCTACATCGTAAGGCGCGGCCATCGCAACGTAACCATTAAATAATCCGGGTTTCGCCAACATGGCATAGGTTGTAAATACTCCTCCAAAGGAACTCCCCATCAAGGTGCGCTCACCATTCGCACGATAAAGCATCTCAGTAAAGGGAATAATCTCTTGTTCAAGTGCGGCTAAAAAATTTGCAGCACCCCCGGAACCGGGAATCTGTTCATGTTGCACTGGCAGGAAATCCCGTTGTCGCTTCAAATCATAATTTACCCCTTCTCCGGCCCAGGTAATTGCCACAACGATTACCGGTGGGATCATGCCGTCGTACACCAATTTACCTTTAATATCTGCCGCTACAGTAAAATCCCATTGTCCATCCAATACATAAATCACTGGAAAATCTGCATCTGGATTTTGTTCATAATTACCGGGAAGTGCCACACGCAATTCATAACGTTCGTTCACAATGGTTGAATCAACATAGTGAACCCTGGCGCCTGGATAAACAAATTCGTGTCCATCAAGATTGTCCACCGTTGGCACGCTAGATTGTGCCAAAGCGTTAGTTGATATACACAGTAGGGAAAAAAATACGTAGGCGACGAGCATCTTCATAGTTTGGAATCCTTTTCAAGAATTGTCGATATGGCAGACTATTACAGGCGCAGACGAAAAATGCACATTAACGACCTGCCAACGCGTTTGAGTTATAAAATGTAATTATTTAATGTGTTTTCGGTAATTTATTTTGCGTACTTCAGACGTTAAATTAATCGCTGCCAGGTGAGTAGCAGGTGAGTTAAAAATCAACGTTAGGTAAACATGGCGTCTACCGCACATCAACTCTAATAACGAAGAAATGAATGGTAGAAAATTCCAGGCGGCTACAAATCACTATCCTTTAACCGCTCTGCCAGCTTCCGGTCGGCTACAAAACGGTATAACTTAATTTTAAGCGCGATTGAGATTTCTCCCGAGGTAGTATTTATGCTGATTTTTGGTTTTGTTTTCGAAAAGCGGTGGGAGTAAGTCCGGTTTCTTTTTTAAAGGCCTCGTAAAAAGCAGTTTTTGAATTGAAGCCAACCTCAAAAACAATTTCGATAATATTTTTGGTAATATCATTGGCCAGTAAATTTTTTGCATCAGCAATGCGATAGGCGTTGATAAATTCCATAAAATTTTTACCTATACGCTCGTTAATAACACGGGAAACATCTTTCACACTGAGATCAATGCCATCTGCCAGTTGCTTAACACTCAGCTGAGGGTCTCGGTATGGCTGGCGCGTTTTCATCTCTTCTAAAATTAAGCTTTCAATTTCCAGCACAGCACTTTCAGATAAGGCGGAGTTTTTATATTTACCCTGCGGGGAACGACTATGTTCACCTAATAGAATGACATTGCTTGTGCTACCACTTGGCTCGATACGGTTCTCGCCGACACGCTTCTGGGTGACTCCAAAATAGCTGAAAAGAGAGAGCACAATGCAACCACTAAATATGCTGACTACCCAAAGGTAAAACGGATGCTGACTACCATAGTGAACCCATTTAAGCGTGGGGTATATAAGGTAAAGGCCGATACCGGTATAAACGAGTATTTGTAACCAACGAAAATTGATACCCTCGGTATAGGAATAGGTATTGCGTACCGCAATTTGGTATTTTTTGAGTATTCGAGTAATCGCGTAAAAATATGCGAGCCCATGTAATACAATGAATATTTTAAGGGGCCACAACAACGATAAGGTGAATTGTTGTATGTCTGAAAATTCAATATACGAGTCGTCGGTTAACAGCTGCCATTCAATTTTTTCTATTCCTGGTAGCGTAAAGAAGGGTAATAAAAGCGTAAAAATAATAAAACAGGGGATAAGGTGTAATAGCACTTCGGTTGTCACGCAGCGCTTTTCACGAAAACTAATGGATTTTGCGTAGAGAAATAAAGTAACTGGAATTCCTGGCAGTAGCGGTATAAAAGAAAGAATAAAGTGTGGCAGATGCACAATCCAAAGGTCGAACAGGAAAAATAGCGATAAACAACTGCACAGCAAGCACATAAAAACTGCGAGATAGATATTGGCAACTTGGCCGTCTTTTAAATAGGAACGCAATAACAAAATAAAGGCAAAAAGTGTTTGACCAATACACAGCGATAAACCAAATATCACTGGGATTGCAAAGTGGGGTAACTGTACCAAACGCGCTCCTCCCTATTATTCGTAAAAGCCTGCTCGCCAGGCGATCTATTCCGCAAGCGTTAAACTTTTGTTGCCAATGTTTACATAGCCAACATCGAGCCAAATAGGCCGGTGGTAGGCACTGTTTACATTTTGTCGCCAGGGGCCGCTGAGGTACAGCAGCCCCTGGCTAAAATTTGCACTCAAGCTTTGTACACTGCCAACCAGACTCGCACCGCTGTAGAGGGTAGCTTGGCGATTTTGAGCGTGGTGGACAGCAGTTTGATCATAGGGCGAAAAATATTCAACAACGACTTCCAGTTGATTTAACTCTTTTGCTATCACGCGTCCGCCCCAGGCAATAAAAACTCGACCATTTTGTTGGTATTCGAACACAGCAATGCGCTTTCCGGTAATGGTCATTTCCTGAACAGCACCCCGCCAATTGATCGTTACGTCCTGGTAATTTTCCTGCATTTGGTGCTCTCGCCAGTATTTTTGTTGCCAACGCCCCTGCAGTCGTTCCAGTAATTGGTTTGCTGAGGCCGGCGCTTCTGGGTTTTGTGCCCACGCCAAAGGCAGCAATGTAAGACCGAGCAACAACAGCAAGTTATTTAGTGCGCGCAGGAACATGGTGACGGGACTCTTAGAATAATTTACAAACGCAAAGTTGGCGTATTTTCGCTGTCATTGCGTCCGGATTCCGGAATCCAGAAAAAAAACATCCCATGATCAAATTCGGAATTCGCATTTGTTGTGCAGTTTCAGTGGGTTATGGCGCATTTTCGTCACGCAACGAAAAATCACCAATGATGGCAAATACGAACGCTCCACGATGTATGAAATGAAATCATAAGGGTTCTAGAGACACTTCAATGCAATAAAGCCCTTAAAACATCGAACAGGAGTGAGTCAGTTAATGCGAAATATTAGACTAACAATTTCATGGCTAATGAGTATGACAGTGCTGTTGAGCCTAGCAAGCTGCGGTGGTGATGACGGTGGCAGTTCGTCACCCACTAATAATGAAGATGCACGGCCCGATGCGTTTAGCTTTACCGCTCAAACAAGTGTTGCCCCGGGAAGTAGCGTCGAATCCAATACTATTACAGTTGCCGGTATTAATGTGGCTTCGCCAATTGCTATAAGGGGTGGAGAATATTCTATTAATGGTGATAGCTACACCAGTGCGATTGGCACTGTCACTTCAGGTCAATCAGTAAGCGTTCGACTTGTAAGCCCGAGTCAGACCTCCAGTATGAGCAGCGCAACACTCACTATTGGGGGCGTGAGTGCAGATTTTCAGGTGACAACTATTTTTGTTGGGCTCTCAAAAATAAGCCTGGAAGCCGAGGATATGACACCGCTCGGTAACGCTGCGACGGCAAGCGACAGTAATGCATCGGGTGGCGCCGTTATGTCGAATATTCTCGAAGCCGGCTCAGGTGTCAGTTTTGAAGTTCACCAGAAAAGCGTGCGTTTAAACATCGCCTATTTAAGCAGCAGCGATAACGCGCTGAACGTGCAGTTGCAGGGTGAAACCCTTAATGCGGTAACTCTGCCGGAAAACGCTCAAAAAGGTTATGAACTAGCAAGCGTCGAAGTTTTGGTGGATGACGGCAGCGAGCTTTCACTGCTAAGCGAACAAGACGGTGATATCCAAATAGATTATGTCGAGTTGGTTCCCACCAGTTTCCAATACGTGGATAAATTTGCCGATGCCTCAGCGGGTGATGGTATTTCTGTGGATGCCAACGGCAATGTTTATGTCTCATCCGCGCAACAGGAAGGTGGGCAGGTATTAAAAATTTCCAAACTCGGCGAGCGTAGCGTGTTGAGTTCAAACATGGGTTCTGCCAACGACAGCGATATCGATTCTCAAGGGAATTTGTTCGTTGCCAGTTATACCTCGAACAAGGTATTTAAAATTACACCGGAAGGTGTCTCCAGTGTTTTTGTTAGTGATCTGAATGGCCCGGCTGGTTTGTGGATTGACGCTAATGACCTGATTTACATCACAGAATACGGCAGCGGCCAAAATACGGGTAACGGCGCCACCGTTCGTACGATTACGCCCGAAGGCACAGTCGCCACTTATGCACGCGATGGGGGTTTAAGCGATGTGATTGGCGTTACCGGTGATGGCAAGGGCGAGATATTCGCAGGCAACTGGGAAAACGGACAACTGTACCGGGTGACCGACGGCAAGGTGCGATTGCTGGCAAACACCGGAGCCAACATCAACATGATTGAGTATGCAGAAGGTCATATTTTAATTCCCGACACCAATCGCCATCGCATTATCTCGGTAGATCCACAAGACGGCAGCGTTGCTGTTTTCGCCGGCGGCAACGGCGGTGGCAGCACCAATGGTGCCTTGAATAGCGCGAACTTTAGTGGCCCCACCGCCATCGCAGTATCACCCGAAGGCGATAAGCTTTATATATTGGATAAGTACAGCGCAGAAGTTCGAGTTATTGATGATGGCAATTCGCAATATGAGCGCATAGAGGCGCAAAGATCTTTCGAGTAGCACCGTGACTTAAAGCAAGTCGCTTGTGAGCCTCGGCTTTTTTGCCAGGCTCTTTTTTTGTACCAGTGCCCCTGTACACAAATTTGTGTCGATTCATCGGGCAATAGCTTGCTCGTGGCGCCAAATTCACCTTCTAGCACTGGTTGACACCCCATTACTACCCGTAAGATAACAGCGGCCCCGCCCCCCATGAGTACCCCAGATACAAAATCTGTCGTACCCAACTTAAGGAGTATCACATGAGTGAAGCCGACTGGCGCTACCATCTCACCAGTAAAACCATTGCCCAAAAAATTAAAACTGCTGGCATGAAATCCACACCCACCCGCATTTCCGCGCCGGTGGCAGCCCCCACGGTCGCTTTTAATCAAGACCGTTTAAGCAACGAAGCCACAAAACAAAAAGCAAAATTAGGGGAATATCTGGCAAATTTTCTGGCTCGTGGGGCCTCACTTGAAACACTTACCGGAAGCAAAAAACCTTTCACACCTCTGGCGTTCACACCGGTGGGTGATAATGGATTAGATACCCCAAAGTTGACGCAAATGGAAAAACAAGCGCTTACCACGTTTGCGCAAGCTCTGATGGGACTGGGGCGAGAAGATTGGCGTAAGGCACGGGAATGGCGAGCAAAACCGCAGGTTACTCAGGCGGCAGATCAGTTGTTGCGCTCAAACAAAAATCATTACCTCGCACGCCTCGCTGTGCAAGTGGTGGCGTTCACTTACAAAATTGAAGAAACCATTACTGCCAGCCACATTTATTTTTTTCTACCTCAGTATGCCGAGGTATGTTTCCGCGATTACAGCAAACATTTAAATAGCCGCGATTTAGTAATGCTTCGGGTACACAAAACCAAAATTCCCGGACTTATACAAGACGACTCGGAATTTCGTGCAAAAATGACGAAAAGTACTGTGTTGCCCGATGCCATTGAAGTGATGAGTAATGTAAGCCAGTTTGAAAATAAGATAACGCGCACGAACGATGCAAACTGGGTGGCGATTAAAAATCGGGGTTAAATTCAACGACCACCGGCACGCTCACTTATTTTCTACCCGGTAGTTTACGCATTGATTCCTTCCAGGGCGGCGTCTGCCACTCTGGGTGTTTTTTCCATTCCTGCTTGAGGACATTGCGCCAACGCAAGTAGGCCGATATGGAAGGAATCATAGGTGTATGACTTAATTCGAAGTGGATACCGGTGTAAGGATCGTTAAAAAATACTGCGTAATAGCCGGGCGTATAGCTTGGGTATTCTGCGGGTGACTCGGTAACCTCGATACTGTTGGGCAATAAAAATTCGCGGTAAAACTGATTTATCTCGCGCCGGTTTTTAGCCCAGAGCGCGACATGATGGATACCCGCGCGATGCTCAGCGGGTATGAGCTTAGCGCCATCTTTGGCGGGTTGAATGCCAATATAACTGTGAAAAAGAGGAAATCGTGCCATGTAATAATGAGACCGATAACCAATGTCAAGCGTCCAGAAACTGGTATAACCCAACCAACCAAACATCTTGTCAAAAAATGCAACAGATTCGTCATAATTAAGTACCGAAAATTCCACATGATGAATACCTTTCCACCGCATTGCATGCCTCCCCAATTGATTAGAGCCTCAACTGAATAATTTTTTTAAAATAAACGCGTCTACTCACCGCCGTAAAATTGTGCAATACTGCCTTGGAGTCCTGTGAGAGTAAATAATTCAAGCCGTATTTTTTTTCTGACACCGTTCTGCCACACAAGCTCCATTTGCCTGCCACAGCGCTGGTTTAGTCTAAGCAAGAGTATTGCAATTAGTGAGAAGTTATCATGAAAACGCCCAGTTTATGCTTGGTGGTTGTGTTATGCAGTTTAATCGGCCAAACCGCTTTGGCACAGAAACCTAAAATAAACTGCAAACTCGATTACTGGAATGTGCAACGCAAGGGTGCAAATGGTGATGGCGGCGCCAATAAAAATTCTGGTACAACACCGGAAGCCTGGTTTGCAGCCGCGGAAAAAGCCGGTTTGGATTTCGTACGCCTGATACCGCATTTATGGCCCGGCGAAGGTCGCGATTTTCTATTGGGTAATGCTGATAATTTTACAGCCATACCG
Organism: Alteromonadaceae bacterium 2753L.S.0a.02; assembly: GCA_007827375.1. Classification (NCBI taxonomy): domain Bacteria; kingdom Pseudomonadati; phylum Pseudomonadota; class Gammaproteobacteria; order Alteromonadales; family Alteromonadaceae; species Alteromonadaceae bacterium 2753L.S.0a.02. The sequence goes on along the minus strand of VISH01000001.1, from coordinate 1,318,065 downwards.
GAAAAGGACTTAACTTTGCTACTGTCGGTGCTGGACACTGCTTACCAGTACCACATAAATATTGAGCTTAGTATGTTTAGCCTACCGGGCGCGCGAAACCGGCAGGATAACAACAATGCATTCGACTATCGCCTCTGGAACAGCGAAAAATACCAACAACAGGCCCAGGTTTTCTGGCGGTCATTAGCCGACGCGTTAAAAGATCACCCGGCTGTTGTCGCTTACAATCCATTAAACGAACCTCACCCAGGGCGACAACATGGTGTTTACGAGGCTGGTAGCAATGCCTTCTCTAATTGGTTAGGCAATGTTGCGGGCACAAGCGCGGATTTAAATCGTTTCAATCAAAATATTGTGCGATCCATACGTGAGCGCGACAGCGATACACCGATAGTGCTCAATGGTTGGATGCATGCCTCGGCTGAAGGCCTTAGCCATTTACAACCGGTTAACGACAAGGCCACCATTTATGCATTTCATTATTACGGCGACTGGCAATATGCAACCTATCGTATTAATCAGAACCGCTTTAGCTACCCCGATCGTATGCCGCTATCGGGACAGCAAAAAGATACCAGCGTAAAGTGGACGCGTAGCCATGTCGCACTCGATCTCCAAACAGTTGCAAATTGGGCGCAGCAGCACGAGATTCCAGAAAATCGCATAATGGTCGAGGAATTCGGGGCTGATCGCCGCGTGGGCGGCGTAGTAGACTTCCTGGGTGATACGCTAAAAGCGATGAATGATAAAAATTGGCATTGGGCATTTTATTCATTTCGCTCAAGCAGTTGGGATGGCATGGATTACGAACTAGGCACACAAAAACTCGGGTGGCGCTATTGGCAAAAACGCGATCAGGGTTTAAGCCATGAGCAATTAATTCAGCGCGATAACAACCCCTTGTGGCAGGTATTTAAAAACGAACTTAACAACCGTGAAAAAGATACTGCTTGTAGAAGATGAGCCGAAAATGCGCCAGCTGGTGGCTCTGTATTTAAAAACTGCCAACGAACAAAGCCTACATGTCAGCATTATTAATACAGGATCAAAAATATCCGAATCCAAGCTCGAAAACGTCTGGCAACCATTTGTACGTTATAACAATGCAGATAGCGATTCTCGACAATACGGCGGTGTCGGTTTGGGTCTTGCGATTTGCGAGGCTTTCCTAAAAGCTCATAACGCCGAATATCGTGCTAGAAATATTGAGTTAGGGCTTGAGTTTTATTTTTACTTGAAAGACTTACTTGTTGAACCGACACTCAATAAAACCCAAATAAGAATTTTCATTGATAAATACGTGCCGATACCGCCATATTTTAGCCCGTAGTAAATTTCTTTTATTACATAGTTTTCAGAAAACTATCCCACCGGGCGATTGATAGACACACAAGGTCATTTTGGCGCTATACCCATTTCCTCCAAGCGCAAAATGATAGTTGTTTTTAATTCGTTTTTAACCGCTTGCCAATGGCGATCTTCCTGAGCGCCAATCATGGCATAGAGCGCATTAATACTTGTTCCTGGCACCGTTGCTTTCAGGTCTTTATAAATTTCGAATGGATCTGCCGCTAAAAATTCTTCCACGGTGTGAATGCCAACCATCGCCAAGACTTCTTCACTGCGCTCGCCCAAACCTTTTAAATCACTCAGGCGTTTTTGCTTCATATTCACACTCAGCAGGGTTAATGACCGCAATGCAGTGTTTGATCACCGATGGTGTAAATATTGTTCACGGCAACATAAATACCCGAAATAATAGCTGAAGTTGGAAACACAATCGGTGTTGCCAGGGTGCCTTCCAAAGAGTAGTAGCTGTTGGTTTCTTTGGCAACATCCATAACGCGTAAGGTTTTTCTATTGCTGGAGATAGCACATTGCGCAACAAAGCTTTCATCGTTCACTGGTACAACAACACAACCGGCCAAGAAGCTTAGCGACATTCCGAGTATCCATTTCATCACGAGTTCCAGGGTTTGGGTGATCGAAACTAAGGTGCTATCTTAGCGCTTTATAACACACCTACTGGAAACGCAATGTTCCTAAATGTTACCAATGAATTTGTTGAGCAGAAGGCTGTCACTCGATAATGCTGCTAATCGTCGCAGCCTTTTGCACCTGTACCGTGCCGCGGCCAGTTATTAAATTTTCCCAGAGCCAGTTGTGATATTCGATGACGGTTCGGGCATTTGCGTAGGGGCGATCGCTGACGGTGTGGCAGTCGGCGGCAACCGATACAAAGTAGTCGCGGCTAATAGCAGCTCTAATGGTGGAATCTACGCAAAAGTCAGTTGCCCAACCGCACACAATCAGATTTTCTACGCACCGGGCTCTCAGGTGTTTCTCAAGCGTGGTGTTGTAAAATGCATCATTGGTGGTTTTTTGAATAAGGGTGTCGGTAGGCGCTGTTTGAAGAGTCTCCAAAAGCTGCCAGCCGACGGTATTCGGAAGCAGGCCATCTTCGGCTGTGCCATTGTGCTGAATAAATATTACCGAACCGTCAGCCGAGCGTATTTTGGCGGCAAGGGCATTGATGCGATTAACCACGCCATTAACATCGTATTTATCGTCTGAACTAAACGATGCCTGCTGCATATCGATAACAATAAGAGCGCTGGTAGTGGCTTTTCTCAATGGTATTTTCCCCGCTGCTTCGTATTAAGTTTTAGAGGTCAAGTTCATAAGCCTGGTCACACCTTGCCGCAATATGCGCTGGTGAATAGGGCTTAAAACCAAATTTTTTGTAAAGTGCAATGGCTTCTTTTAGAGGCGAGGCGGTTTCTAGAACCGCGCGGCTGTAACCCCTTTGTTTCGCCATAGAAATGGCATGCTGCAAAAGCTGGCGCCCCAAACCCTTACCCCTGCATTCTGGTAGGCAATACATCTTACGAATTTCGCAGGTGGATGCCGACATTCTGCGCACACCCACAGTAGCAATGATACGATCTCCTTGTTCTACGACACCAAAGTAACCATTATTGTTGATGTACTCGGCCTCTATATCTTCGAGGTCCTTATCGGTGGATTCTGGATCTGGAACCAAACCATATTCTTTCAACACTGTGAATATCAAATACTTCACATTTTCACAATCCTTGTTGCTGGCGTCTCTAATGGCCAAGTCCATGGTTTTGTACCTTTTGTTAAGACGTGGTGGTTGAATTTTTTTTACAAAATACAGCAGCAAATGCCACTAGCCGGTGATGCGATGTGTTACCTACTGATCTGATCTCCCTGGGTTAAATAAGACGTGATGCGGGCATCGAGCGGCAAGGTTGGATTTTTACCCAATGGCTCTTGTCTTGCCGCCAATATTTTTTCCATCCGTTCCTCAGTGTGTGGATGGGTTTCGAAAAAAGTGAGCCATTCTGCTTGGCGATCTTTTTTCAGCATATTTTTAAAAAATTCATCAGCACCCTCCAGATGACCATACATTTTTTGTACAAGGGCTACGCCGAAAGCATCGGCATCGAATTCCATCTCGCGATTGAAGCTAAGCGCAGTAATCAAGCCTGCCTGACCTAATAAGTTTTGAGCGTCTGCTGAGCCACCGCCACCCATAAGCGCAATATAAACGATGTTGATCAATGCCCCCCGGGTGAGGGTTTGTATGGGATGGCGATATTGAATGTGTCCAATTTCATGGGCGACCACCATTGCCAGCGCATTTTCGGAAGAGATTGCCTCGAGTAAGCCACGAGTAACAAAGACATGACCGCCCAGGCTTGCAAAAGCATTGGGAGTATCATCCTCAAGAAGATGAAAGTGGAAGCTCAATTCCGAAGATAGGTTGGCTTGTTCCAGAATACGCTCACCCAGTTCAGACAGTGCCTGTTCTGCGTTCCGGTGTATTGGGCTTTCCTCATCGGTATTGTTCAGAAAAGCCGTACCGGTTAGCGCTTTTTGTTCCCACGAAAACGGAATATAGGGAGCCAGCCAGTTTGCCATTACGCTTAGGATAACAACCACGAGGATGGCAGCTAAACCGATACCCAACAATAAGGTAAAGAATTCCTTAAGCGGGTTTTCATCGCTCGAATTAATACCTTCCGGAATTTTCGGGTTTTGTTTGAGCATTAGGCGTTTAATGGCGGGGGAACAAGCGCGGTACCATAAGCCAGTACTTCAACTGATCCAATTCCCTGCCCGGCATTACCAGAAATTCGGCTGGTTTCGAATTTCATGTTTATCACATACTGTGCATTTAATGCTAGAGCGTTTTCCTGCATACGCAAAATGGCTTCTCTGCGTGCGCGATCGAGCAGCGATTCGTAAGTGCGAATACGGCCTCCCACTAAATTGCGCAAGCCAGCGACAACCACTTTAAAATAATCCACCGAAATGACCACATTACCTGCAACCAACTCTGTTTGGTGGCCCAGAAATTCTGGAGACGGAAGCCGTTCAGTGGTTACTACAATATTTCGGTACTGATCTTCGCGCGCAATAATCGACTGATAATGTTTACGTTCGGCACGTCTCCCAAAAAAGAAACCCAAGCTCAACAGCGCAATAAAAAACCCTAATTGAATAAGCGATTCCACTAGCGATCCTCTACCCGCACGGCGGTACCATAAGCCAGAATTTCGGAGGCACCCGCGGCAATGGCTGAGGTTGAAAAGCGTACATTCACCACGGCGTTGGCACCAATGGCTTCTGCCTGTTCACTCATGCGTTTAATGGCTTCTTCACGCGACTCCTGAAGTAACTCCGTGTAGGCTCCCAGCTCACCGCCAAAGATATTTTTAAAGCCCGCCATAATATCTTTACCGGCATGTTTGGCACGCACTGTGCTGCCCTGCACCAAACCCAGATGTTCCACAACCCGCTTGTTGGGTATCACTTCAATGTTACTAATTATCATTTTAATTGTTCCCTCTCGGTTTTTTTGGGTGCACGGCACCGCGGTAGACTGAACAACGACGTGCCAGCGCAAGTATAGCAATAGTAATTCACACACAAGAAGGCTGAGGTCAAAGTAGCGCCAGGAAATGACGCCACATGATAGCAAGCACAAAAAACCCAGGCAGCGCCTGGGCTTTAATTGGCTTTGTTTGTAGCGCGTTACAACAGCACTACCCATTCATAAGTCTTAGCGAACGTGGCTGGTCCAATACACCTTTTGTGTGCCGGTTACGTTATAACCGCGAATGCGCACCTTCCAGGTACCTTGCGCCAAAGTACCTGTGGAGTATGTTGCACGCTCAAATATGCTGGGCGATGAAATACTGTAATCGCGGGTGGTACCACTTGGGTCGATAATGTATAAATCGATATCGTTGTGGGTTTGGGTTTCACTTTCCGGCCACCACAAAGCCGCTTCGAATTTCGATTTGCCGCTACCAACGCTAATGGAAATTTCGTAGTTCTGATTGTCGACTATATTGGCATTGCCCACGCGTATATTGCCATTTAAGGGCATGACAATTTTTCCCGCGCCTTGGGTATTGGTGAAGGGATACGCCTGCTGACCGGTAAGAATCATCGCGCTGTAAACCTGGCCGGGATCGACAGAGGATGTGCCAAGAATATCGAGCAGGAAATTTCGCATCAAGGCAGTTGCACCCGCTGCGAAAGGTGTCGCTCCGCTGGTACCGGTGAAAGTACGTGTCGCAGTACTCGAGGTGTTGCTGGCGGTGATGGAGTCAGTAGGTGCAATCAGATCGGGTTTGATACGTCCATCCGACGCAGGGCCTTCGCTGGTGTAATCTTTGTAGGCGCCGGTAGTTACATCGTAAGCACCAATGCCTAACACCTTGTGGGCATTCCCTGGAGTGTTGACGGTACCCGGGCTATTGCCTGAGCCATTGTTACCATTGGCGGATACCACGGCAGCACCCGCATCGAACGCAGCATCGGCCGCTAAAGAGATAGCGCTGTTGCTAGAACCGCCACCTTGCATTTCAGCAACAACAACGCGATCGAGTACCTGCACAGACCTTTGGAAACCGGCTACGGAGGCAGTCGTGCTCAAACCACCACAGCTCGCGGGATACACTTTAAAACTGTCGAGCGTAATATCAGTAACGCCGCGAGTTGCATTCCCCAGGTTATTGTTACCGGAAATAATCGCTGCAGTGGATGTGCCGTGATTCCAACAATCGTCGTCGGGGTTTGGGTTGGAGTTGCAGGTGCCATCGGTACAATCCCAATGAAACGATAAATTGGATGGCGATTGAAACAGGGTATGAGAGCTTCGTACGCCGGTATCCAATAGGCCGATATAGCCACTAGTTAAGCCCAGATTAAAATAAGGGTCGGTTTTTATTTGGCCTCTAGCAGTCGCAACACTGCTCGCGGGTGGCTCAGCACCATCAACAGCAGGTTCCATATAAATAACATCGGCGCGCCTACTCAGGGCTTCGAGTTCACTTACTGGTACATCAAGAACCAAGGCATTAATTAACCAGAAGGATGACACCATTTGCGCATTGTGGTTGTGGTACAAGCTTGCCGCCAGACGTTCCTGTTGCACAGCGCGCAGGCTTTTTATCTCGCCAACCAACTGTTCCGCCCTTTCGGCACGTTCAATGTTATAAGCATCGCTGCGTGACAGGCGCGTATCCGGGTTGGGAAAACGTGGCATTTTGAAGGTTTCTTTAAAGGTAACTAGCACCCGCTGATCGCCGTAGTCTGACGATCTCAAGCTATTTTGCTGCTCTCGCAATTTGTAGTCGGCTATTTTGCTTTTTAATGCAGGATGAATTTTTTCAGCCGACGCTGACTTGGCACTTTTACTGGTTAATAATTTTTGTGACTCCAATTTTGTAATGGCGACCATTGGCGTAGCGTTTTTGTTTATCGCACTTTTATCGAGATTTTTTTTCTTGTTTTTTACAACTTTTCCGTCTTCCAAAATGCCGCTATACACAACATCGCTAGCATCTTCAGCGCCAACGAGATTGGCAGAAAAATCTGCAGCGTATACAACGCCACAACTTAAGGCGGATATGGCAGCACCCAATAAAGATTTTTTAAAAACCGAAAATTTGCATGTACTAGTCATTTCTGCAGTCCCTATTACATTCAATATGTTAATGGATTCCGACGATACATATAGACGGTTATTCAAAAAGCATAAAAATTATTTTGCTTTTTCGCCAAAAAACAATTCCATAAAGCAATCTGTTTTGGCTTGGCGAGCATATACCAAAAACTTAAAAAAACTAGCATCACTAGTCGTCAAAATTATTGCTTTTAAAAATATTGTCGCGAATATTTTATGTATTAAGTATGTACGCCAAACACGTTATAGGCGTAAATTTCATTTGCCATACAAACACGTCAAATACCCGATAAAAAACAAAGGATATTTTTAATTTACTGTCGCAATTTGTCTGTTTTCGTTTGAGTGTAATAAAACATGTATCTGCATCAATTTATTTTATTTAAGAACATGCGAATATTGAGATATTAAAGACGAACCAACTCATTCATTTTTCAGAATTAGAAAGTCCTACTCCGGTTTGGCTTTACACAGTATTCGTTTTGGCACACCCTACTGTCGTTTTTCAACTAAAGTGTTCGCTGTGATTTTGCAGAGATGGTCATGTGCGACCTACATAGAAACACCCCAAACCACAACGACGACTGTTTTGCCCCAAACCCTGGCATCGAATTTGATGCTCAGTTTTCGGCGGCAATTACCACTGAGCCGTGTATGCTCTATGCCATTGATATTAGTCTGTGTGAAGGGGCTTTCATGGTGGAGCCTAGTACCTCACAATTCGTCTAAACGTTGATACAAGAGCTATGTTTACCCAGCAACAGATCGAAGAATACTATCAAGCACTGCTGAACAAGGACTCCCAGTACGAGGGGACTTTCTACGCCGCGATCAAAACTACAGGCATTTTCTGTCGTCCCACTTGCACTGCGCGTAAACCCAAATTCGGCAATTGCGAGTTTTTTCGTACCGCGCAGCAATCACTTTTAGCGGGTTACCGGCCCTGTAAACGCTGCCAACCCTTAAAGGCGGCGCAGCAACAGCTTGGAGGTGATCTTGTCGAACGCTTGCTTGAAGCGGTTGATGCCAATGAAACGCGTCGTTGGTGTGATGCCGATGTGCGTGCTCTGGGTCTGGACCCTTCAACAGCACGAAGACAGTTCAACAAGCGTTTTGGTATGACTTTTGTCGCTTACGCAAGAGCCAGGCGCTTGGGCATCGCTTTTCACAACATTCGCAAAGGGGGCAAGGTGATAGACGCACAATTCGACAGTGGCTATGAATCTGGCAGCGGTTTTCGCGATGCCTTTAATAAGATTATGGGTGCGCCGCCCAGCACCCGGCAGCGAGCCGTATTAGCCGCCCACTGGCTCGATACACCGCTGGGCGCCATGCTCGCGCTCGCCGATGAGACACATTTACACTTATTGGAATTTACCGACAGACGCGGTTTGGAAACGGAAATTCTAAAAATGCGCGAAAAGCTCGGCTACACCATGGTGCCAGGACATACACCTGTAATTAAACGCGTTGAACAACAACTTGAAGAGTACTTTAAGGGGCAACGACGTGATTTTGAGCTACCCCTGTTCGTTCACGGCTCTGCGTTTCAAAGATCTGTGATGGCGGTGTTACAAAGCATTCCTTGCGGTGAAACACGCTCATATGCGCAACAGGCACAAGTATTGGGTAATCCAAAAGCAGTGCGTGCCGTCGCCCGCGCCAATGGCGCTAATCAAATTGCCGTTGTTATACCCTGTCATCGGGTGATTGGTGCCGATGGCAAACTTGTTGGTTACGCCGGTGGTATCGCGCGCAAAAAGTGGTTGCTGGAGCATGAGCGAAAAATCACGAGCGGCTAGCATGAGCAAACCTAGAGGATTCGCTATGGTGTTTTATTTTTTGCACGCTTGACCGTTAATTTCTAGCACTTCGGCATTGAAATTTTTTAGCAGGCGCTGAAATTCGTCACTGGACATTAAGGTTTCCCGAAACGCTTTACGAAAATCCTCGCTATTCCCCGCCGGAGCTTTTTTCTTAAGCGCATTAGACGCATCGAGTTTAGATTTGTAAGTGGGGTCGTAATGCGCTAATTTTTTATCTAACGCCGGAGACAAATCCAGCCAATGATTCATTGGTTCATCACTGGCGAGTAATTTGGGGTTGTGCTGTTCGAGTATCTTTACGGCCAGACGGTTACGTTCTATGGTTGCTAGCTGAACATCCCTGTAGTAATTGGCGAGTTCAGCATGTTTTGGCAAATTCTGGTTGATGAGTGCGGTGCTGTCCTCTTGCCACTTCGCTTGCGCATCGGCATAAGCTTCATATTTTTCAAGGCAACTCTGTTCTCCTGCGTAGGAGTTTAGGCTTAGTGCTAACACTAAGGGAATATACTTTTTCATAGTTCCTCCTTTCTTACTGAAATAGGGCCAAATAACATAAAGCCTCTTCTGATTTGAATGTCACTAAAATAATTTTATAAAATTTGGATTCAGCGTAAAACATTCCAAGATGGATCTATTTATACCATCGCTATTTAGCGTAAATATCCGGTCTCCATATTTCCATAAAAGTATTAGGGTTCGCCAATGCCTGAAAACCGAACTGTTCATACAGCGTGTGTGCATCTCGTGTTGCCAGCACTGTACGACGTAAATCCTGTAAATCGGGGTGCTCAAGAATGCTTTGCATCAACCATTTTGCCAAACCTTTACCTTGATGTTCGAGCAAGATAAAAACATCCGCTAAATAGGCGAAGGTTGCTTTATCGGTAATCGTTCGGGCAAATCCAACCTGCTCCCCTGAATTTGAAAAAACTCCAAAGCACAGCGAATTCGACATTGCGTTGCGAAGCGTCGCCAATGGGATACCGCTCGACCAGTATGATTGAGACAGAAAACCGTGAATCACCGTTAGATTCATATTCTCAATATCGCAGCTAATTCTGTAACCTTCGACCAATGCTCAAACTCCTCAAATTGGTGTTTCAAAATTACCAAAGTTAAACCGCCCAATGCCTGCTTCTTGGTGATGCGACCTCCTACTTATAGCCGGCGTAACTGCAACACAGTAAACTGGACAGTAAATGCCTAAAAAAAGTTTTACTATCGTGAAAAAAATTATTATTTATCTAGTGTTAATAGGGGTTTTACAGGGTTGCAGCAAAGGCGTAAGCGATCCCGAAACACCGTTCAATGTCGGGTCTCTCTCTGAAGAAGCGCAAGTGCTGGTACAATTTTTAGAGGTTTACCCTAAAATCTCCAGGGCGCTGACACTCAATAGTACCTGCGAAATTCTGCCGAGCCCGGTTTCCAGTCGCTTTGAAGGCTATGTTAGCGCGCTAAATGTGCGTTTGACCCAAAATGCAGAAATTCCAAAAACTGTCGTGCAGCGATACCAAACACGCTGGCAGGAATCTGCCCAGAAACAACCCGAGCGGGCCACCGATTGCGGTGATACGGCCTCAGCTGCAGTAAACAGCGCCATGACCCAGGCGCAAACCCTGTACCGCAAAATCCATTGAGCCTCAGGAATACTCAAAGCGCGCCTTATCATGCCGAGCCAACAAGAACTCATCAATCGACTTTGCAAAAACCTAGCGCCGGGGAGGCTCGAATGGATTGGGCTGCGTTCTGCGCGTAAGGGCGACGTGGTATCTGTTGCCGAGGTGATGGCATTCCAGGGTTTGGGCTTGGAAGGCGACCATCGCACTAGCAAACGGCCGGGATCTGGGCGGCAGGTGACGATTACCAGCAGCGAGTTTATTGGCCAAATTGCCGGGCACCTACAACGCGATACGATAGATCCTGCGCTTTTACGCCGCAACCTGGTGGTAAGCGGTTTGAATTTAAATGCATTGCGGTACCAGAAAATCCAAATCGGCGACGCTCTTCTCGAGGCCGGAGCACTGTGCCACCCATGTTCGCGCATGGAGCAGGCGCTGGGCGACGGCGCCATAGCCGCTATGCTGGGATATGGCGGCTTGTGTGCAAAAGTCATACGCGGTGGCCGAATGCAGCTTGGCGACCCGGTTAGCAAACTCGATGATTAGTAGCGAGCCTGGCAGCGTTACTCGCTGGACAGCGCCTTTGAGCGAATCAGTTTGACCAAATCATTGATTTGCTTTTCAGAGAGAATTTTCTCAAAAGACACCATGCCTTTTTCAGGAATTCCTTTCTGTATTAACGCCACAATTTCTGCGTCTGTTTTCGCGTATTTCCACTCAGCGTCCACCAGACTACCACCAATTCCAGCGTTCATTTCAGCGCCGTGACAGGCGATGCAGTAGGCGTTGTACAGGGTTTGAGCGTTGGGTTCAGCGTTGGCAGTGGCCGCCCAAAGTGGGGCTATCGCTGCAATTAAGGCAGTTGCATGGCGACACAATTCGTTTCTTGTAATCATTAACGCCTCCGAAATCCAGGGTGGGCTTTAAAGCTTACCACCGCAAACAGCGCTCGCGTTTGACGCGACGCATTGAGATAATCATTGAAACAAGGTGTGTTTGGGGGTTGTTGTAATGAGCGAAAAATCCTGCTGTGGCGGCAAATCAAACAGTGAAGCGAGTAGCGATACGGGAGAAGATATTGCCGTACAGCTGAGCTCAAAAAATGCCAGTGCCAAAGCCGCGGCCAGTGGTGATCGAAGCTCGGTGAAAGTGAGCATTAGCAGCGACGGCTCGACCAGTTCCAGTTCCAGTTCCAGTTCCAGTTCCAGTTCCAGTTCCAGTTCCAGTTCCAGTTCCAGCAGCAGTAAATCGGAATCCTGCTGCAGCAGCAAAGCCAATGGTGACTCGGCTACAGCCGCTGAGACAAACGCGACCAGCTCAAGTTGCTGTGGTAGTGAAGCAACGCCCAAACCCACAGTCAGCAGTTGTTGCGGCCCGAGCACAGAAACAAGCGACAGTTCAGGCGGCTGCTGTGACACCCCGAAAGGGCGCCCCGACTACCTATTGTGGGGGTCGATGCTTGGCGTTGCACTGGGCTACGCCATTCACCTTATCAGCCATTCTTTCGTGAGCGAAGCACACAGTAATCTTTTACTGGTGATGAGCCATGCGATTTTTGACTTGCTGAATACCATGGCCTGGGGTCTGGCGCTGGGTGTGCTGATGGTTGCGCTGTTAAGCAAGGTTCCCCGGGAGCTGGTGATGGCAATGCTAGGCACCCATGGCGGGCTGAACGGAATGTTGCGGGCCACTGGCGCTGGTTTATTATTGGATTTGTGCAGCCACGGTATTTTAATGGTGGGCGCCAAACTCTACGAACGCGGTGCCTCCATCGGCCAAGTAATGGCCTTCTTGATCGCCAGCCCGTGGAATTCATTTTCACTGACGCTGATTCTGATCGCACTTATTGGTTTGAGCTGGACGCTGGCGTTTATTGTGCTTTCGGCGCTCATTGCGATTGCTACCGGTCTTATTTTCGATGCGTTAGTAAAGCGCGGCACCTTACCTGGCAACCCCAATACCACCGAACTCGGTGACGATTTTGAATTTTGGCCCACCGCCCTGAAGGCCTTGAAACAGGGAAACTACACCGGTCAGGGTTTGTGGCAGTTTTTTAAAGACGGGGTGCGCGAATCGCGCATGGTGATTCGCTGGCTGATGTTCGGTATTTTACTGGCGGCGTTGATTCGAACTTTTGTGCCGCCCGATTATTTTGGTGAGTATTTTGGTCCCAGCGCATTAGGACTGGCCGTTACTTTGCTTACAGCGACTGTGTTGGAAGTGTGCTCAGAAGGTTCGACACCGATCGCGGCCGATATTTTCACCCGCGCGCTGGCTCCCGGAAACAGTTTTGCGTTTTTAATGACCGGGGTGAGCACCGATTACACAGAGATAATGGTCTTGAAAGACACCACCCGCTCCTGGAAACTGGCGCTGTTTCTGCCATTAATTACTTTGCCACAGGTGGTGGTGGTTGCGCTGGTGCTAAACGGGGTTTAACACCAGCGTGTTTGGTTAGCCAGGGAGCCGTAGTTTAGAAAGTATAAGCAACACCTAAAGAGGCCATGTAAACAGTATCGGTATCTTTAATATCGAACATTTCGTATTCTGCGCGGAATTTGATGGAACCCAAACCGACTTTGGCACCAATGCCGTAGGTCATATTATTATCAGAATCGCTGGCTCGAAATTCATCGACACGGGTATCTACATCTGTTCTTGAGTAACCCACTTTAGCAAACACCCCCGCCGGTCCAAAATTAACACCCACAAGCCCGTAGAGATCGATTGCTTTCAATTCAGAACTTACCGCACCACCGCCAGTTTCGAATTTACCAAAATCACGGTAGTCTGCTTCAACCGCCAAATCCAGCATGGGGATAATCCCAAAGTTGTAGCCTGCAAAAATCTTATAGGCGCTGTCGCTTTCGTCTAATTTAAAATCGCCTTCGCCAGCTTCTACGCCTGCTTGACCGATACTACCGCCAAGATAAAGACCACTTTCTGAACCCGCAAAACTGTTCACACTTGCCAAACCGAACGCCAATGCCAGTGCAGTTTTAGTAATCATTTTCATCATGTTTCTCCTTGTTCCTCAAGATTGTTTCAATGCGCGAATTGTAGTGCATTTATATCGTGGGTTTTGTGAATGAAACCTGAATGACTAATAAATTCATTTATTTAACACGTTTAGGATTTACGCCTGAATCCACGCAACACAGAAACAGATGCCAAAAAGAGTGCTAACCAGCCAATAGCGCCGCCGCCACTGCCACTACCGCCAGTCACACCTGCTGTTCCAGGCTCAAGTGTCGGTGTCACGACTGGCGACGGGCTTGGCGTCGCGGCCGAACGGGTAATCGCCACGGTACTGTTATGCACTTCCGCATTTTCAGCATCGCTGAGTTGCAGCTCAAAAGCCGTGGTATCGGCGGCCAGATTTAAAGCAAGGGTTTTGGTACTGGTGTCGCCATCGCTCCAGGCAATCTGGCCGCTGGCGGGGCTGGCTGCCACTGAGTCGCTCAACTGCCAGCTTACCGAAACGTCACCCTGACTGCTGCCCTTGCGCTTGATGGGAACCATCACCCGGGAACGTGTGGTACTGATTTCCGAAGTCAGCGGAGCCAGCTCGCTGACCGCAGCAACATCGCTGATGGCAACGAAGGCGATATCCGGCTGCGTGGTGCGGGCGCCGCTGGGCTTAACCAGGCGTACAGCAAGCATTTCTATGCCTTCATCGCTGCCGTCTTCCAGTAATGTGAGAGAGATATTTTTGGGTTCTGAGTCGCCGTTGCTCCAGCTGAGAGTTTCGGTGTTGCTGGTCAGATCTGCACTGTTTGCAGTGAGATATTGCACTTCCACAGCCACTTGGGCAGCCCCCAAACTGCCACCCTGACGTTCCACCGTAACTTGCACTGTATCGCCTTCAACGCCAGCAAGCCGATTTAGCGCAAACGCGAACTTACCGTTGGCGTTCGGCGTGCCAGCTTCTTTCACCAGATACAGCCCGCCAGAGATATCGCTGATCGCCAAAGTACCGCTCGGCAGGAAGGGGTATACGCCCCACGCGCCATCGAATGCCGTTGCGGAACTGGCGGGAAAGGTATCGAAATAGGCGCTGGTTTGAGGTGCCGCGGGGTTGCTGAAATCAATAACCGTGAGGCCTTCAAGATAATGGCTCATGTAGTAACGATTGCCGCGAACAAAGCCGTTGTGATCTATGGCGCGATTGTCGCTGCGCCAAGTGCTCAACAGCTGTGGTTGCGTTAGATTGGCCATGTTAAATATGCGTACTGCGGTGTTCTGGCCGTTGTAGGCTTCGTCCAGCTCATCCTGCACAAACAACAACATGCCATCTTCGCTCCACCAACCCGAATGCACATAGGATGCACCGGCGTAACTGGTTTGAGAGAGGCGAACAGGGCTTTGCGGCAGGGTAAGGTCCCAGATATCGATAGTATCTTCGTTGAAGTCTGCCAGTAACCAGCAACTTTCTGCAGCCGCTGCGTTGGCGCACTGCGAGGTTTGCCGCGAGTCACGAATTTTTATCGACGCGGCATCGTGCATGTAGCCGGCGCTGCTGTATTCCAGCAATTGCGGGGCACTGGGGTTCTGGAGGCTCAATAGGCGATAGCTGCCGCTACGTTTGTTAGAGCCGGCCACAGTAAGTAAGGGCTCACTGTTGTTGAGCGGTACACCCATGGCGTAGTCGGCGTTAATGAGGTAAACATTGTGCGCGGTGAGAATGTCGCTGGTGTCACGAATTTCAGAAAAACCGTTAGGCAGATTACTCAAATCGAGAATGGTGAGCCCCATGCTGGCTTCTGTGGACACATAAGCGTAGGCGCGCCAACGTGAGGCACCGGTATCCCAGGTTTGCAGGATTTTGACATCGCGCCAGGTAGAACTACGGCCGCTGTGAGTACCAATGACTTCGGGCGCTGCAGGGTCGGTCACATCAACCACCGCAGCACCGCGATCCAGCCCGATAATCACATATTCGCGCTGCGTATTCAGATCGACAAAACCCCAGATATCCGATGCTGCACCGCCACCCAGGCTGGCGAGATTGGTGTGATTCAATAAATCGATATTGGAACAGGGGTAGCTGCCGGCACGCCCGGAAACGCAGGGTGTTTGCGTTTGATTGCTCGCGGTGACACTGAGTTTTTGCTGAAAGTGCTGCAATTTGCTCTTGGCGATGGCCGCACCTTTGGTATCGACAATCACTTTAAAGCCTCTGGCTTCGAAATAATTACGGTATTCCAGTGGTACTCCGCTGAGGGTCGATACGAAGCGCTCGCGATCCTGGGTGGTATAGCCGCTGATGCGATCCAGGCCAGCCTTGAGATTACTGCTAAGCAGCATTACCAGATGGTCGAGATCTGCAACCTGATACTCACCGGCGGCAATTAACACCGGGTCAAATTTACCCGCTTTTAAAACCGCGTACGCCAGGCTGCGACACGGGCGGAAGGCATTGGTACACAAGCCGCTATCACTGCCGTCACCGCTAACGTATCGCGGCTTGGCATCATCCGCCAAAGCTGGGTTGCAAACCGCTCCCAGCAACAAAATAAGTAACAATAAATAACTTTTAAAAGCTTCCATAGCCTGCGGTGTTCCGTGATATGTTAATAAGGAGCGCATACAAATTCTTAAATCGGTAGTTTACGTATAAATCGTTACAAGCATAATAATGATTGATGCCAAGTTGAAACTTACATTCGTAAATAGTTGTAATCTCGGCATGTTGTTCCTTCTAATGACATGCTTCGGCTGCGGCCAGAAATCCCAAACATTCGATCTTGAATTTGTATTACAACAGCCAAACCAAAACGTTACTAACGTCGCATTTTATATAAGTGATGTTCAGGTTTACGAACACAGCGGGCAGGCACACCCAGTGCAGTTTCAAAACGGCCAAAACAATAATCACATCGCTCTACTGGTACTTAATAACAAGACAAGGCAACAACATTTAAAGGCCCGGGTAAACACCACGCGGGATCTTCAAGGCTTGGGATTTACGCTTGGCGTACCGCAAGCTCTCAATCATCACAATCCGCTCACCGCCGTTGCGCCACTCAACGACAGTGCCATGTTTTGGAGCTGGCAACAAGGGTATAAATTTTTACGTATCGATGCTGAAGCACCGCAAAAATGGGCATTTCATTTAGGCAGCACTGGATGTCGCTCCCCCTCATCGCTTCGCCCACCAGAAACGCCCTGCGATCAAAGCAATCGGGTACAAGTAAACTTGCCAGAGTATGTGCCGGGTTCCGACGTGATTATTGTGGATTTAACCGCGTTAACCGCTGAGATTGCGCATCACCAAAACGTTAACTGCACCATGAATTTTAATCAGCAAAAAATCTGCACAGCATTGCTCAACACCCTGGCACTGGACGCTAATACGGGCCGTTGTGTTAACAATTGCGCTGCGCAAACCTTATTTACTGTGAAATGAAAAAACGATATTGGCTAAGCGTCTGGATTTTATTATTCACGGTCGGTTGTGCAGAGAAATCCACACCCTGGCAATGGCAGCTTCCCCCCGGTTTCAGTCCGCCTCCGACACCTGCCGACAACCCAATGACGGTTGAAAAAGTAACGCTGGGGGAAAAATTGTTTTTCGATCCACAACTGAGTGGTAATGGCACCCAGGCATGCGCCAGCTGCCACAAGCCTGAACACGCATTTTCCGAAGCTCGCACAACATCGATTGGCTCTACGGGCGAAAAACATTTTCGCAATGCGCTGAGCCTTACCAACGTAGCCTACAATGCCACATACACCTGGGCGCACCCAGAATTAAAAACCCTGGAGCGACAAATCTTAATTCCGCTTTACAACGAAAACCCCGTTGAAATGGGAGCCACGCAACAGGAAATAAAAATTTTACAGCGCCTCCAAAACGATACCGCTTACCAACAGCTATTTAGCGCAGCCTTCCCACAAACCAGTCGGCTTTTTACCATGGATAACACCGTAAAAGCCCTTGCCAGCTATGTGCGCAGTTTGGTCTCTTTTAACTCACGTTTCGATCGCTACGCGTATTACGGCGAAGATATTCTCAACGATCGGGAATTGCGCGGCCTCGAATTATTCATGTCGGAACGCCTGGAATGCAAACACTGCCACAGCGGTTTTAATTTCAGTTTATCCACCGTGCACGCCGGCACAACCAGCAGCGTGCGCGGTTTTCACAACACCGGCCTCTACGCAGAGCAAAGCGCTGTGGAATTTGACAGAGGTGTTTTCGCCATCACCGGCGAAGAACGCGACAAAGGCCTGTTCCGCCCGCCGACACTGCGTAACATCGCCTACACCGCGCCTTACATGCACGATGGCAGCATTGCGACGCTTGAAGCTGTCATTAATTTTTATGCCGCAGGGGGCCGGGAGGTTTCGGATGGGAAGTATGTTGGTGATGGGCGCTTGCATAAAAATAAGAGTGTTTTTTTGCATGGGTTTGAGATTACTGAAGAGGAAAAGTTGGATTTGGTGGCATTTTTGTTAACCTTGAGTGATGAGAGTTTTGTGGGTGATAAATAGTATTTTTATTTTCTAAAATCGTTCCGTTTTTTTGTTCTTCTTTTGGTATTAGCGTCTATTTTGATTTTGCACCGCATCAAAAATCACCAAGAAAGGAATTAAGAAAACACCTAATCCTCCATCTCACTACAAACCCAAGCCTTGGCAAACCTCAAATCCCTGTCCACTGTCGCCTCCGACACCTTCAAAACCTCCGCAATCTCGCGATACGACATCCCTCCAAAAAAATGCAATTCAAACACATCACATTTACGCTGGTCCTGAGACTCCAGGTCGCTCAGCACTGTATCCAGCGTTAGAAGATGCTCTTCAATACCTTCGCTCGGGAGTTTGTCGATATCAAGGTCGCTGCGAAGCAGCTCACCGCCGTGTTTTTTGCGCAGACGACTGCGGGCGCGGTCAATAAGCAGGCGACGCATGAGGCGGGAGGCCACCGCATAAAAATGCGCTCGGCTTTGCCATTCAATGTCGATATCCACCAGTTTTAAATAAGCTTCGTGAACCAGTTCGGTGGCTTGCAAGGTAAGGTATTTTTCGCCGTGAATCTGGCGTGCACTGAGCTTACGCAGGGTTTGGTATACCACATCAGCGAGTTGCTGCTCGGCATTTTGGTCACCGGCTTGCCAGGCGGCGAGCAATTGGGTTACCTGGGGGGGCTGATCCATAAATCGATTCGCGAGTCGGTATAACGGCAGCTTATCCATTTGTTAAACGAAATGCCACAGATCATAACCACAAGTTTTCGTGGGGTTTGATAGACTCCGCAAGCGTCGCACAAACACATACCAAAGGTGATTGATCGATGAAAAATTTATGGTTTCTGGGTGTTTTACTGTTCTCCTGTTCATTAGCGGCTGAGCCAGCAAAGCCCCGCACCCTGGACGCCATCACACAATGGCGCTTTGTCAGCGAGGCACCATTGAGCAATTCTCCCAGTGTTTATTTATCACAGGTGTACATTGGCGATTTACAAGGCAATATTTATGCGCTGGATGCCGCCACCGGAAAACCATTATGGCAATTTAAAGCCGCTGCACCAGTGCGTACGCGCCCAATCGCGCATGCCAGTGGGGTAATCGTTGCAGCGGGTGATACATTGTATTCACTAGACATAAAGGGCCAATTGAGCTGGTCGAGTCAGTTCGAGGCAAAGGCGAATAAGGAGGTGCTCGACCCCTGGGATATTTACAAATCATCACCCTTTCTTGATAACAAAACCATTTATATCGGTACCGAAAACGGCGAGTTGTATGGCTATAACCTAACCAGTGGCAAACGGATTTATACCTGTAAAACACGCGTAGCTTCGCCCATTCGAAATCAACCCGTAAGTGACGATCAAAACGTTTATTTTGGCAATTGGCGGGGTGAATTTTTCGCCTGTTCACTGCGTAGCAGTAGTGTGGTTTGGCAATACGATACCCGCAAAGACAAAACCTTTAGCTGGGTAAATGCCATTCAAAATCGTGCAACCGTATACCGCGGTACCGTGTGCTTTACCGGACGTCACTGTCGCCAATACTGTTTAAACAGCAGCACCGGTGAACAACGGGATGTGTTGGTGAGCCCTACAGACCAATGGCTGATTGGCGACCCTGCACAGCAAGATAACCTAGTGGTATTCGGTACATCTGATCAGCATTTGCTGTATGCCCGTGATTTAAGATCTTTCAAAACACTTTGGCAGGCAAAAACCGCAGGGCGCACTTGGGGAGCAGCCTGGATCGGTAGCCAGGCCGTGTATGCGGTTAATAACAAATTACAGAAATTCGACCGGGAAACCGGCAAGTTAATCGAGGAAATCGTGTTACCCGAAGTGTACCCCCTACGTACCTTTGGCAGTTATGAAGACGCTCGCCCGAGCAGTCATTCCGATGTGATTGCGGTTGCTGACCACCTGATTTTCGCCATAGACAACGGTACTGTTGTGGCAGCGAAGCCGTTTTAAACGCAAAGGGGCTCAGCAATCACCTCCACCACCGCAGTCGCCACCGCCATCAAAACCGCCGCCATCATGCCCGCCGAAAAAACCATCGCTGTCACCGCGTCCCGAGCCACCCGTACCGAGGGTGAGTACCAGTTTAATCGCCAGCGCGATTGCAAACAGCATTACCCCTAAAGGAGCCCACAGCGAATGGATGGTGCTGGCTGAGTCCAGATCTGTGTAATGCCAGCAACTGGCTAAGCCCAGTAAAATAACGAGCCACGAAATCAATGGTTTTTCTCCATTATTACCTCTTGCAGTTATGACACAGCTTTGTCTGAACCGCAAGCACCGGGATGACTGCTTCACACTGCTATTTCCTAACACAGCTTCTACACTGTAGCATTCAAGCCAATTTATTGCGTAAGGCTTTCAGAATCGTGTCACTCATGAAAATCACTGCAACGCTTATGCGTTTTCGCTTACTCATTTTATTCGTCTGTTTAAGTAATTCTACTTACGCAGGCGAAATCGCGTTAAGTTTTGATGACGCCCCCACCGGCGACAGCGTCTCTATGAGCGTTACACAACGTACCCAATTGTTGCTCAAACAATTAAATTCCCGCAAGGTACCCCAGGTTATCTTTTTTTGTATTACCAAAAACCTTGATGCCACAGGGCTCGCTCGCCTTAAAGCATACGCTAGAGCCGGGCATTTAATTGGCAACCACAGCAATGCACACAACTCAGCCAATAAGCTCAATGTATCAGCGTACTTAAATGATGTTACTGTCGCGCACAATCTGTTAAAAGATCTCCCGGGCTTCACCCCTCTACATCGATTTCCCTATTTGCATTATGGCGCTGATAGGGCATCAATCCAGCAATTACAAAACGGTTTATTAAAGCTCGGCTATCACAACGGTTATGTCACCGTTGATAATGCCGACTGGTATCTCAATCATCGCTATGAGCAAGCTGTAGAACAATCTGCTCCATTTAATAAAAAGTCGTTTGCAGCGTTTTACGTAGACACGCTCTGGCAAGCTATTCTCTTTTACGACAAAATAGCCGTAAAGACGTTTGGGCGCTCTCCAAAACATGTATTACTGCTACACGAAAATGATATAGCTGCGTTATTTATCGGCGATTTAATCGATAAAATTCGCAGTGAAGGCTGGACAATAATAAGCCCGGCTAAAGCCTACCGGGAACCCTTACTCGCAGAAGTTCCCAACACGCGGTTTCATAAACAAGGTCGCGTTGCCGCAATCGCCAACGCCCGAGGACACTCCGCCGAATCTCTGCGACACCCCAGAGAAAATACGGCAACACTAGACACCCTGCTCGCCGAACTTCAATAAATTTTTGCCAATATGAACACCCATATTCCGGAAATATCCAAACCCGAACACGAAATTCTCCGTGTACTCTGGCAGGAGAATGATTTAAGTGTGCGGGAGACCCACCAGCTGTTGCAGCCTGAAACCCGCTGGGCCTACACCACGACCAAAACTGTAATGGATCGCATGGTTAATAAGGGCCTGTTACACCGCACTCGTTCGCACGGTGTATACATTTACAGTGCATTGGTTTCTCGTCCAGCGGGGCTGGCGCGCCTAGTTAATTACTTTGCCAGACGTGTGCTGTAAACCGACTACCACGCTGTGGTCAATATGTTTGCCGGCAATAAAACGCTTTCCTCCAGCGAGATTGAAGAACTGGAAAAATTGCTTAGCGAACTGGAACAACAACAAAAGGATTTATGAACAACTCATTAATCATCCATTTTTTTACTGATTTCGCACAGCAAGTATGGGTAGCGACTTTATTGTTTATCGCACTTTTCCCATTGGCACTGCTATTAAAAACCCGCTATCCGGCACTTTCCAGCACACTCTGCGGCTTTAGTGGTGCCTTGGCTCGCAAGCAGCGAACCGCGTCTGGGAATAAACGAGATTGCCAACCAAGCTCAACTGAGCTTCTTACCTCCCGTTAAGGACGGAAGAATCAGCTCGCCATTTGGTATGCGTATCAACCCGAGTGATACGGGCTCCGCACAGCTACACCGCGGTATTGATATCGCCAACAGCGTGGGCACACCAATATGCGCAGTTGCAGAGGGGGTGATTGTGCAAACTGCCCGAAATCATCCTGTTGCCGGAAATTTTGTTGTGGTGGCGCATGACAGTAACTGGCACAGTACCTATACCTACCTTTCAAAGATCCAAGTATCGCAAGGCTACCTCGTCCATCAAGGAGATCGCCTAGGGCTCATGGGTGCAAGCGGTCGTGCTACAGGGCCACATCTGCACTTCGAACTCAGCTTCGATGGAGCCCCCCAAAACCCCCTCGATTATTTTTGGCAAGATCGCCAAAAACTGCGTCAACCCTAAGTTCCCGGTTTAACCATCTCTCCGTTAGTACTTTGGTGGCACAATTTCTGCTTTTAAGACTGTGGACCGTGTGTTTTTTATGCTCGGCGTGTGGTTTTCGACTGCTAGCACGCCAGAATCAGACATTTGTTCGATTTCATGGCATTCATCAGCACAAAACCACCCTCGGCGATCATTTTATAGTCAGCTGGGGGCAATATTGGTAGAATTTCGCGTCAATACGCAAAGGGGAATGTCGGTACTTTCAGCAATATGGTTGTATATAATTTAAGCTTATGTCGAGATATTTGTTATAAAATGCGGAAATTTTCATCAACAGCTCAATGTATTCACTGTAAGAAGATACACAGGCCTCTAGCAATATTCATGGATCCACCTTTAGTTGCGCTAAGAGGTTTAACGACGTTTTTTGTGAGCTGGGCTTTACACACAGGGAAGATTAAAAACGCCAATAATAATGCCGTATCCATCTATGCTTGATGGTATGGGGTAAAAAAGCGAGAGACTCAGCACAGTGGAAAGTCATACACCGAAGAACGATATTGAAGTGAAGTTGTTAGACATGTTCTGTGCCCACGCTGGCGCACCGATCTTGTCGGTCAACGATGATTTCTTTAGCGCGGGTGGCAGCCGCACGACCGCTTGCGGTTTAATCAAGGAAATAGTCGATGTTTTTGACACAAAGCTGGGCTTTGCCGACCTGAAAGCCAACCCCACTGTGTCCAAGCTTGCTAAAGTCATTAAAAACGATCGCAGTATTTTGGATTTCAAAGTTATTTCGCTGAATGCGCAAAAATCCAAACCCCCTATCTATTTCATATGCGGTATTGCGCTATATGCACCGTTGGCAAAACGCCTTAGCGATCATTTTTCCTGTTACGGCATTTATATTCCCGAGGAGAAGGAGTTCTTAGACGCCGGTGGTGGTATGGCCATCGAAGCCCTTGCAAGCCACTATGTTGCTGTGATCAAACAACACAACCCACAAGCACCCATGGTGCTGGCCGGCGTGTCGTTTGGTGGAGTGCTCGCGTTTGAGATTGCGCGACAATTGCGTGAAACAGGCAATAATGTCGCAGGACTAATTATTCTCGACACCGTGCTCCCTGGCGCGCTTAAGAAAAATTGGCAGGTTCGCAAAAACAGCCTCACCAAAAAACTAAGACATTTTACCAGTGGCGCTTGGTTTAAATCGCTACAAACCAGCAAATCTAGCAAGCCACCAAAAAAAGATTTAAACGTACGCCTTTGGAATATTATCCGTGGTAAGGTTACAACCGCTTATTTCAATGCCAACCCGCAATTTGCCGGAGACGCTTTGATAATACGCGCTGAAGATCAGGCAGGGCATGATTTGGTGCCGGATATGATGTGGATGCCAAAGCTGAGCGGTTCTGTCATTCTCGCAAAATCTCCCGGCTCCCATCTCGAAATTATTCGCAGCAAAGAAACCGCTGAACATATCATTAACCATATTCAAACGGCTCCTGTATTTTTAGATTAACGCCGTTCGCTTTTTTTATGGATCTTTACAAACATGAGTGAAACCAAACAACGCATTAAATCCTTTCTCAGCCAGGAAACCGATGTCGATCTGGAGACAGTGGGTGATGAAGAAGCCCTGTTTACCAGTGGCTTGATCGACAGCTATTCATTGATCGAGCTGTTAAGTTTTCTGGAATCCGAACTCGGATTTGAAGTGGACTTTGGGGAGCTTAATGTTGACGATTTCGATACCATTCAAGCTTTAACCAACCTCGTCGACGCCAAGTAATTCGGCAACCGCATACGCAGAGGCAACAACATGGCTTACTACAACACCGATTTGGAAACGTCGAAGGTTCTCGCCTACACCCGGCGCTATGGTATTCGCGAGCACGAGATTCTTAAAAAATGCCGTTTGGAAACGCTAAAAAACCGCGGTGATGCGTCGATTATGACCATGCCTGAAGAAGCTGCGTTTCTGGCTTTTTTTGTGAAATCCATGGGATTTAAAAGAGGCCTTGAGATTGGCGTATTTACGGGTTATTCAAGCCTGTCGGTATTAATGGCGATGCCTGACGACGGCTTTCTAACCTGCTGTGAAATTAGTCAGGAATGTGCAGACTTGGCGCGTGGGTACTGGAAGGATGCCGGTGTTGATCACAAGGCCGAGTGCATCGTTGGTGACGCGGTGGCCACAGTACAAAAGCTAATTTCAGAGGGCAAGGAATGTAGTTTCGATTTCACTTACATCGACGCCAACAAAGACAAGTACGACGAATATTACGAAGCCGCGCTGGTGCTCACCCGACCCGGCGGCATTATTATTATCGATAATATGTTGTGGGGCGGCCGCGTGACCGATAAGAGCGACACCACTCCGGAAACGACAGCGATTGTAGCCCTTAATAAAAAGTTACATGGGGATGAGCGTATCGAAGTTTGCCTTTCCACAATGGGCGACGGCGTATCGTTTATTCGCAAGCTCTAAAAAAGTTCTACACCCTCGACGCATCTAATCGCGCATCGAGGGTACCTTCAAGATTTATGCTCCAAAACTCAGTGTCCGGCAGATCGTAATGGTGCTTTCCTATCGCTGCTAAACCAGCATTTGGTATTCTTTTACAATCTTCAAATGAAAATCGGCAGATTCCGCCATCTTGCGGTGCTGAGCAGCAGTAAGCTTGCGAACCAATTCCACACGTTTTGAATCCTGAATCTGGTCTGCCAGAAAATTTTTATCGAAGGCGACAGCTTTGCGCCAGGCTTTTGCTGTCCATTCACAGGCCTCGGTTAAATAGCGACGTCGGAACTCATCACTGCTCGTCAAACTCGATGCCGCCACAGTGTTACGTAACGCAAAAGCGTGACCAATCGTGAGCGTCATCCCCTGACCAAAAATGGGATTCAGGGTATTAATGGTATCGCCAAGCGGCAAATAGCCCTCAGGCAGGCCTTGAGCCTCATCGAATCTACGCCACTTAGCGGTCGCTTTCTTAAATTTCGACAGTTCTGTTAATGGTATTGCATTACTAATACGCGACCAGATGCGGTCATCGGGGAGATTTTTTACCGCCTCTTGCCACTCCCCCAAAGTCGCGGGAATTGGCTCACGGTCGCGACCATGCAGCGAAACACACCAGGTATCGTTTTCAATATCCAACAGCGAACAGCCAAGATTGCTCACTCCCGCTTCGGGCACAATTAAAATATTTTCTTTTTTTCCCTGGAATTCAGGCGGCTTTTTAAAGTGCACCGTTGAATAAAATATATTAATCGGAAATATATCTACTTTAATATCGCACTGAGTATTTTTTTTAAACCAATCAAAAAATATTCCGCCCGCTCCGGATGCATCTATAACCAGATCAGCTTCCAGTTCATCGCCCTCGACGAAATTTACACCAGCGATACGATTATTGTCGGTTTTTAAAAAACCTGCAACACGACGGTTTATTCTGGAAACATTGGGTAAACTCAGCACACGCTCACAGAGCGTCGATTCAAAATGCATGCGCGACTGCCCTAAAAAGACCAAATCGAGATCCTGCTGCGGCATCCAATCACCATACTCAAAAATCTGCTGCCCTACGCCGGCAGGAATGCGTGACGCACCGCGACGAATAAGCTCCTGTTCAAAGCCCGGCAACATATCGTCGAGCATATTCAAGCCCGCTTGCAATAAAATATGGATATGGGCACCTTGCGGCGCATAGCGACGCGGCGCATTCGGCGTCGCGGGTTGGTCTTTATCAATAAGGATAATTTGTTTGCAGTAAGGTGAAACAGCGGCGGCAGCGCTTAATCCGGCAATCCCGGAACCAACAATTACGATGTTCATGAATGCGCCTCCGTTTAACCGAGCATCTGTGCTTGCTTGAATAATTGCAGGTGAACATCCGCATCGTGATGCGCCTGTTTATGTTTATTCAACACCAGCGCCTGTAACGCGGCGAATTTATTTTTCTTGGTTTCGTCTTCAATATTGAACATGGATTCATAAGCTACCGTTTGACGCCAGGCTTTCAGCGAGTAGCCTAACGCAGTTTTCAAATAAGCCTGCTGCCATGCATTTTTATTGCTAAGATCAAGTGAGTCCGCCAATGCTCTCGCATGTTCCAATGCCAGGGCCATTCCCTGCCCGAACGTCGGATTAACACTGTTAACCGTATCTCCCATAGGAAAGTAACCAAGAGGTAAATTATCGACCTTGTCAAAGCGGCGCACAAACGAAATGGGTTTGTTAAATTTCTGTAATTTTTGAAGTGGTTCGCACTCTTTAATACGTTCCCAGATCGCTTTATCGGGCAGAGTTGCGGCGTACGCCAGCCACTCCTTGAAATCTGTTGGCGGTTCGATACCGTTGCGGCCGTTCAATGAAACAACCCAGGTATCGTTTTCAATGTCCAACAACCCACCACCACGGGTTTTATCGGGGTCGGCAACAATTAACACATTTTCTTTGGTATGACGCCATGCCTCAGGCTTTTTTATAAGTGCGGTGACATAGACAATTTTTGAAGAGACTGTTTCGGTAATTTCATCAATTCCCGGCGATAAACCGGGTATCTGTTTCGCAATGGTTCCGGAAAGCCCTGCCGAATCGATAACCAGGCTACTATTATGTATTTCCACTTCGGCATCTTTGCGTGTAACGGCAACGCCGGTTACTGTACCATCGGTAATACAAAGTTGAGAGACTTTGGCGCGATCGACAATTTCAATATTTGCGATTTGTTTTACTCGGCTACGTACAACATTTTCCAACAGTGTGCGTGATTGCGTGGATATGGTCATGCCGAGATCGCGAGCCGGCATCCAGGCACCGAACTCGTAAATTTTCTGATCCAAGCCCGCTTTTAAAAGATTGCCACCAGCAGCGACCAAATCGTCGGTAAAACCGGGGAACAAGCTCTCCAAAATATCACGGCCACCTAACAGCAGGCTGTGTAAGTGTTGAGACTGCGCAATACTTTTGCGGGAAGCACTCGGATCACTCAGCGAGTCTTTTTCGAAAATCACGACATTAGTAAATGTAGCAGCAAGTGCAGCAGCCGCACACATACCGCCAATGCCGGCGCCTATAACGATACAGGTATCGGGATTTACCTCAACGGAGTTGGGCATAGCAAAACCTTTTATAAATTAAAATTAGAGCGTATATAAAAATGCAAAAATTTGTTCGATTTCCTGATCGGTAAAATGATTAAAACGTACTCTTGCCACTTGTTTCATCAATCCCAGATCCCTGCCATCGGGTGGAACGCCTTCGCGAAGTAAGGTTTTAAATTGTTCAATATTATAAGCTTTGGCAACCAACAACGGTGGCGAACGTACTTCTTCGTTGCCCTGTAGGCTTAAGCCGTGACACTCGGTACAAACAGCCCGCGCCCAATGTTGTCCGTTGCGTTCTGAAGCCTCGGGTACTGTATTAAAAAATTGATCGGCTTCGGCAACCAATGTCTCATTATTTTTAAAGGTTCCGAGTATAAGTTCCATTCGTGTTATTGGCCCAAGGGTAGCGCCGCCACTATCTCCCCCTTCAAAGGGAAGACTGCGAATATAGTTGAACACTTGCTGTAACTGCACATCGGGTACTGAGGCAAATCCGGCAACAGGCATACCCAACATAATGGGATGTCCTTCTGGGCGTTCGCCGGCTTTAACAATCTGGAGAAGCTCACTGTCGTTGTAACGCCGCACTGATTCTCTTAAATTGGGCGCGTGGTAAACGCCTTTAAAGGGCACTCGGTGATAGGATTTACCAGTCATCCCACCACCATGACAACCGCCTGCGCAACCGTATAAATAAGCAAGACGTTTTCCTTCCGACAATTCTGCTGTGTCAAACGTTTCCTTGTTTATGGTGTCGCTCGCATTAACTACGTCTGGCCGTGATTTGGCGAGAATACTTTCAGACACCGTATAAAGGATTGTGTAGCCAGCGATTAGCGAAATACAGCACACCGACGCTATTTTTGCGAATAAAGTATATCGCACGTCGTTTTGAGGAAGACCGCGTCGATATATTCGCAACGCTCGCGGTGCTTCAAGGGTGATAGCTATTATGCGCCAAGTACGCATTCGGTATGCGATATAGGGAATAACAATTCCCAGCAAGACGCCTGCAAACAAGTGCCCGTGTGCACCAGTGTAGTGAAATGTTTTTAGCAGTACTGTACGAATACCTGCGACACCGATGTAATGCATCACAAACAACAACAGCGCCAACTTCAGGGAATCCTGCAATGAGGTATTGCGAAGGTTAATTAATTGTGAGACAGCAATAATAAAAACGATGCCCAAGTGGCTAAATATAAAATTTTTAGTGTCGATGATGTAAGGTCGATGGTCTACAAATTGGATCCAGAGGACACTCACAACTAGGTACAGCACCGTAAGTAGCAAAGCTATTTTACGGCTGATAACCAAACGTGACAGCCAATCACCCAGCAACAAACCCAACAAGCTAAAATACAAATAATTTGTTACAAGGTTTAGCGGATATAGCAAAGTTGATTTGTCGGGATTTAAGCAGCAATGCACCGCAAATATTGCCAATAATATTTTCACCGCCGTTTTAAATCGAGCGATGGCGTATAACACCGGCAAAGTAAGCGCCAGCGCCAGGAGTATCCATAAATGATTCTGCGGCTTGGTGACAAAATCATAGTAAATATCGCTCACGACAGCGGCGCTATCGGTATAGCCCGAAAACACCACTTCAATCAGATTTTGCAGCACGACCCAAACCACGAAACTATAACCCAACCATTGCCAGGAAAAACTTATCGGGTTACGTTTTGGGTTTACAAAAAAGTGACCACAGAAACTACCGGCAAAAAAGAAGATTGCCGGGTAGAAAAAATTTCCAGAAATAGCATACAAAAAATAAATGTGCTCTGGCACATCGATTGAATTTACCCGTGCCATATCGCGCACGCAGGCGGCGAGTACCCATAAAAAGGCCATAACCAAAGGCGCACGCATTAGCGCCGTATGTGGTTGCTTAATTTCCAACGTTAATACCTCAAACGTTTTTTATTTCTGACTTTCCAGAAACTGGGCTGCCAGAGTTTTCTTACACACTTTGCCACTGGTATTGGTTGGAAACCTGTCGGTAAACACCACCTTATCGGGCACCTGATAATCCATTAAAACCTCTTTCAATTTCCGTTTGACGTCCACGATTTTTAACGATTCCCGCACATCCGCTTTGGGAATCAAATAACACACGGTAAGATTTTCACGAATTTCATCGGGTATAGCGATAGTTGTCACATCTTGAACAAAATCTAAACGCGCAATATAGGAATCGATATCCAACAAATTAACGCGGTAACCACGCACTTTAATGGTGTCGTCTAAGCGCCCCACAATAAAATATTCACCCCGGTCATCTTTATAAGCCAAGTCTCCGGTTTTATAAAATTTGCGCCCCTGAATTTCAGTGATAGCTTCCGCAGTTTTTTCGGAATTATTCACGTAACCGTTCATGATCTGGGCACCGGAAAGAATTAATTCGCCCTGCTCAAAAGCTTCGCCGAAACGGTCGTCTACTAATATTTCGGGCTGTACCTGCGTGTTCGGTAGCCCAATTGACACTGTGTGGTCGCGTGCGTCTTGTACTGGATCAAATGTCATTTTTTTGGCGTGGCAATAAATGGTAAATTCCGTTGGCCCGTAAAAATTATGTATATCAAGGCCACGGCAGTGTTGCGAAATTTTCTGGTAAAGACCGTAACTAAAGCGCGCACCGCCCACCATCAAGGTTCTCAAGCGACTGAAGTCCGATTTTTTAACCACGAGATCGCTCAATAACATCGTCATATTATTGGGCACGGTGCTGAACGCGGTGATCTGTTTTAGCTCGATCTCCTGGGCCAGTTTTACAATAATGTTGTTAAAACCTGAAAAATACAGTGGCGTACCTTTGCGAAGGTATAAAATAATATCGATAAGTGAGATATCGAAAGTAAATTCTGTAATTTGTAATACCCGATCGTCTTCTGTGATGCTATCGCCAAGATAGTCAACCAGCCAGTCACTGTAGGCCTTGAATGCGCCACGGGAAATAGCCACACCTTTTGGTCGCCCTGTACTACCGGAGGTGAAAATAATGTAGAGCGGGTGTTCGGCTGGTAACTGGCGATCCGCTAATTTATCCGGGATTTTCCCTCTCGAGAGTATCGCATCAAAATTTTCCTGACGGATTACACTCTGTATGTCAGCGTCTTCGACAATATCAGCAAGACGTTCCTCGGGGGTACCCACGCTCAGGGGTACGTATGGAATACCGCGTTCCATACATGCCAGCATCAACAAAACAAACTGGGGCTCTTTGGGCAGCATGATGCCCACAGGTCGGGTGAACGAGGGCAAGGTCTCAAGATAACCGCGAACGATGTTAAATTGCTCGACAATATTTGAAAACTCGTTGCCTTTACTGTCATACAAGGGGGTCGGAGATTCCATTCTCGCGCGAATTAATGTGCTAAGTTCCATTTGTTTCTCGTTTCTTTAACGTGTTTTTACGAAATTACCAAGCGTTACGGCCGTAAACTACCTGGGGTTGAGGTTTACCGCTACAATAATTGTTATAGCTGCAATTACCAGAGTTGGCTTGATTACTGCTAAAAAGCGCTATAAATCAAACTGTTACATACCCATAATACGAGGTCTTCATGCTCGCAACCAGGTTAGAGCCACTCTTGAAGCAAATCCGTAGCAATGCTCCAAAAGCCGAAGCGCAACAATCGGTTCCCACTGAAAATGTTTCCCTTTTGCAAGAGATTGGCTTCTTCAAAGCCTTGCTTCCCAAATCCTTTGGTGGGCTCGAACTCGATATACCGGAATTCGCAGAAGCAATTATTGTGCTAGCCACGGCCTGCCCCTCTACTGCTTGGGCTTGCGCACTACTTGCAAATCACAGCCACGGTGTTGCGCTGTTCTCAGAAAAGTTACAAAACGAAATTTGGGGTGAAAATGCCGACACTCTGATTTCATCGTCAGTAGCGCCACTTGGTCAGTGGCAGCCGGCGGAAGGCGGTATTCGCCTTTCCGGTCGCTTCGGCTGGTCATCCGGTTGTGATCACGCGCAATGGGCTGTGCTCGGTTACATGGGAACCAACCCTATGGGGCAACCCGGCCCCTGTTTTGCGGTGGTACCGCGCAGCGACTATGAAATTCTGGATGACTGGGATTCTGCGGCGCTGCGCGGAACAGGTAGTAAATCTTTGTTGGTCGAAGATGTGTTCGTACCGGAATACCGCACCGAATCGCTGTTTGCCTTGAATTTCGGGCTTGGCACCGGCCAGGGCATTCACCCTGGAGCCTTGTATTTTATGCCGTTCTCTCCGGTATTTTCCCTCGGCTTTTCCTGCGTTGCCCTAGGAATTGCAAAACGTACCTTGGAGTTATATCGCGACAAAACCGGCAATCGCGTGCGCGCCTACACTGGTGCCAAAGTCGGGGAGAGCGCACCGGCGTATATGCGCCTGGCGGAGTCCACCTTGCAGGTCGATGCCGCCCACGAATTGTTGCGAAGCGATTGGCGTGAAATGAAGGCTGCCTATTCTGAACGGGCCCTGCCTCCTTCTCAAAGTGTACTGGACTGGCGCGCCCACCAGAGCTACGCCATTAAATTGGCTATCGAAGCGGTGGATCGCTTGTTCAGTGCATCCGGGGGCAGTGCCTGGATGAACAGCAATGAGTTGCAGCGCATGTTCCGCGATGTTCATATCTGCGGCAGTCATGCACAAACAGAATTCGATATGACCGCTGCCACCTATGGCCGACACCTAATGGGTCTGGCAATGGACGCCAAAGGTTATTAAAGCCTAATCACACTTAAAAATAATCGACACACAGGATGAAATACGTGGACTCAGAGATTTTATTTCTCGACGAAATTGTATTGCAACAATGCCGAAAATCCCCCAAAAAAACGGCCATTGAATTTGAAAGCACGCAGTTAAGCTACCAGCAATTGGCACTAAAAATAAATACACTTGCCGGGCAACTAAGCGCAGCAGGTGTTCACAGTGGCGATTTTGTTGCCGTCTTGTTGCCGCCCTGCGCTGAAATCAGCATTGCACTGCTCGCCATTACCCGGATGGGCGGTATTTATGCACCCTTGGACCCAGAGCAGGAAGACGCCACATTAAAACCGTATTTTCTGGCAACGCCTATGCGTTGTATTGTGACCACTGAATCCCTGGCCGAGCGCTTTAAGGGTTGGGCTGACACGATTATTGCTGTGGATACGCTCAACGCAGAGCCCACTGCAGGGCTTATAGATGCTCCACCACGAGACTTATCGCAACCCGCCTGTATATTTTTCACATCTGGTACCACTGGCACCGCAAAAGGTGTACTGGGAAGTGCCCTGGCTCTTCGCAACTCCATTATTGACCCAGCAAAAGCACTCAATTTTTCTCAACAAGACGTACTCAATTCCATTGCCCGGTACGCCTGGAGCATCAGTATGCTGGAAATATTGGTACCTCTGGTGGTAGGTGGAACATCGCTGGTTCTGGATCGTAAAAAAGCTTTAAACCTCGCATGGCTGCAACAACAAGCGCAAAAGTGTACCGCATTTCACTGCCCCCCAGCTCTGTTACGCAGTTTTGCGTATTTTCTCGACTCATCCGAAAAGGACCCGCAACTTAGCGAAGCCCATTTACGGCTGGTATGGTACGGCGGCGACGTGTTTTCTTCCGATAACATTTCGTTGTTACAAAAAGTGTTTGCAAACGCTGACATCGGAACTGCCTATGGCTGTACAGAAATATTTGGGCTAAGCCATATTCATATTTATCCACGGACTTCT
The DNA here is from genome assembly GCA_007827375.1 of Alteromonadaceae bacterium 2753L.S.0a.02. Classification (NCBI taxonomy): domain Bacteria; kingdom Pseudomonadati; phylum Pseudomonadota; class Gammaproteobacteria; order Alteromonadales; family Alteromonadaceae; species Alteromonadaceae bacterium 2753L.S.0a.02. Next base: position 1,284,984 of record VISH01000001.1, on the reverse strand, counting down.
CAGACCCCTAACGTACTAATTGGCAAACCCATTATGGGTATGGGCCAAAAAATTGTTGACGAACAAGGTCAAGTTTGCAGTGCTGGTAACGTTGGAGAAATTTGGCTCAGTGGTCCACGCATAGCCATGGAATATCGAAATAACACCCAACTCACCCAGCAAAAATTCTTTGAGAACGAACAAAGTCGATATTTTAAAACCGGAGACTTTGCACATCTACACCAAGATGGCAGCCTGGAATTTTTAACCCGTAAGGACAGTCAGGTAAAAATTCGCGGTATTCGAATAGAGCTGGCTGAAATTGAACATGCCATTAACCAAATCGACGGTGTGCGCGAATCCGTAGTACTTGCTGTGGAAGGTGTCGATAACGACAAACAACTTCGTGCGTTCGTCGTTGCCAGCCAAAATCAATCCTTAAGCGAGCAGCGACTGGTCACAGACCTGCAAGGCAAGCTCGCGGATTATAAAATTCCTAGCGAATGGTTTTTTTTGGACAAATGGCCAGTCACCGAAAATTTTAAAATCGATCGCCAAGCTCTACTGACAATGCGCCCCGCCACTCAATCCAATAAACTCCCGGCGTTCGTTGCGCCACTGGCAGCTATTTGGCAAGAAGTAAATGGCAAAGCGCCGAGTTCACTAGAAGATCACTATTTTAACAACGGTGGTAACAGTATTTTGGCCATGCAGTTGGCCGTAAAAATCAGTCGTACTTTTAACACCAAGTTCGACGTGGTTGATGTTTATAAAAACCCGACCTTAGCCGGGCAAGCTGATTTTTTAAATCTTAGTGACGCGGACCATACCGAAGGCAAGAGCTCGAACAGTGATGCTCTCGGAAGCGATCTACCGGTAATTGCCACTCGCAGTCAAATCGGTTTATTTTTTCGCGAGTTACTGTATAGCAAAGGCGAGTCAATAACCTGCACGCGCTATATTCGTTACCACCTGGCCTTCGATCCTGAAAAAGTACGCTGGGCGCTTAAGCAATTGTTGGATCATCATAAAACACTGCGCACCAATCTTGTGGTCAGTAAACCCAATACACTGCTGGAAACCCGGCAATACTCACAAGATGAAATAACGGTGAGTTATGCTGAAGGGGCTTGGTCGCTCAACAGTGGCGAGCGCACCCTAAAAAAGCAAGCTTTAAAATTTAATATAAAACAGGAACCCTTAATCGCCGCCATAATCAGCCGTCTTACGGAAGGTGGCGAAGTTCTGCAACTAACAACCCACCACATCGCAGCGGACGATAATTCCATGAACCGTCTCGCAGCGGAATTTCTCGCCCTATACGATGCATACCCAAATCGCCAAAATGTCAGCCTGCTCGAGCCCGCACTTGATTTTACGAACTACGCGCAACAACAAGCGCGCGACATTCAAGCCGGAGTGCATGCAGCGGCAGCCGCAGCGCTCGCCGGCCAACTAGCAACACACCTGCCTGCCATAGTTGAGCAGCCATTATTGGAATTGGCAAACAGCAAACACGAGCGCTCACTGGCCACAGAGTTGCCTTCAACTACCCAGGGCCTGGATACCACTCAACTGCTGGCAGCACTGTCCTGGGTCTTTTCTCAAAGGACCACTCGACGCACCTTTGTTTTTTGCGCGCACTCCGCAACAAAGCAGGATTTACCTGAAAGCTCCGTTGTTGGGATGTTTGTGAATTTGGTACCCATTGTAATTACGGTCGCTCCATCAACAAGTTTTACAAGTCATCTGGCATACTGCAAAGCTGAGTTCCAGAAGGCGATGGCACGCAGTGATCTGCCCTATGAGTTATTGTTCGACGAAAATGAAGACCTGAAAAAGGTACGAAAGTACCCTTTCGACGCCTATGTGAATGAATTGATTTTTACTGAGCGTTACATAGGCGATTACGAAAACCTATATGTGCCCCGCAATTTCGCTACAGACAAATCCACTCTATGTGTGAGCTATTTACAGGTCAACGGTACACATCAATTACAGCTGGATACACCCTGGTCAGAAGAATTGCAACAACCGCTATCGACACTGTTTGATGAGATTTGCACGCAAATAGAAGTTCAAACAGCTTAGAACGATTGCACCATTGACTGGTAAACGGTGGTCAATCGTGCCAGTTCAAAGGGAGGTTTGATAAAGGCATGGTAGTCGCCTTTTGGATTAATAACGATTAAATTACCTGTATGGTCTACAGTGTAATCATCGCCCTGTACCACTTTTTGAAAGGCAACATTCAGGTTTTGGGTAAGCTGCATGGTTTGCAGAAAATCGCCGCTAACGCCTATGAAGTCCTTATGAAAAAAAGTGACGTATTCCGCAAGCTTTTCCGGCGTATCCCGTGCTGGATCGACGCTTACTAATACTACCTGAGTTTGCTTCGCAATATCGCCATCCAATTGCTTGTACACCTGAGCCAGTTTAGAAAGCGTTGTTGGGCAAATATCTGGGCAATGGGTAAACCCAAAAAACATAATCGTCCATTTACCCTTGAGATTTTCACGGGTAAAACTTTCACCGGTGTGCGTCGTCAGTTTAAAATCCTTAATAATACGCGGGTTTTCAAAAACGATACCGCCGTTGGTGCGCATTTCAATCGGGCTCATTACCCTCGGCTGCAGCATTTTATGAAAAAAGCCCACCACAAACACCGCCATAAGCACTACCAAAAAAATAACAGTTTTTCTTATGCCTTTTCTTTGGTGCTCCGTTTTTTGGTAGGTGGTTTCAGACATGTTTTATACCGGCAGCGATTGAACAGGCAATAAATAATGGTCTAACAACATAATAACGAACAGCGCCATTAAATATATGATTGAGTATTTGAAAGTATCCATCCCTGCGTTTTCATTTTTATCGAGCATCATGGTAATGGCGTAATAAATAAACCCAGCACCCAAGATTACCGCGCCCAGCAGGTAAAGCGTATTCAGCATTTGAGTCGCAAACGGTAAAACTGACACCAACACCAAAATAATGGTGTAAAGCAAAATGTGCAATTTAGTGTAGCGTTCACCGTGGGTAACAGGCAACATAGGGATTTCGGCGTTTGCATATTCTTTCTTTTTGTGAACAGCCAATGCCCAAAAATGGGGTGGTGTCCAGGCAAAAATAATTAACACCAATAGCAAGGCATGGCCGTGAACTTCGCCAGTGACTGCAGTCCACCCAAGCAGCGGCGGCGCTGCACCGGCGAGCCCACCGATTACTATATTTTGCGGAGTCGCGCGCTTTAAAAAGAAAGTATAAATAAATGCGTAACCTACCAGGGATGCCAAGGTTAACCAAGCTGTGATGGCATTTACCCAAAGTAATAAAATCGCTAAACCTGCGCAACCCAATACCGCAGAGAAAATAATTGCATTTGTAGGAGCCACACGCCCTTTTGCAACCGGGCGATTGAAGGTACGGGCCATTTTTACATCGATGTGACGATCGACGAGATGATTTACCGTAGCCGCCGAACCCGCACACAGTGCAATTCCAAGATTGCCCAATATTAATATTTGTAAAGGCACCATACCCGGTGTTGCCAACAACATGCCGATTACCGACGTGAGCAACATCAGTAGTACCACACTGGGCTTGGTCAACTCGTAATAGTCGCGCCAGTGGTTGCGCATTACTTCATCGAAACTTTGAGATTGAATATCAGCCATCAGAATTTACTCAGGGTTCGCAGGCGGTGATTAATAGCCACTATAACCAATAACAAAATTGCACCCACTGCATTGTGGATAACGGCGATACCGAGCGGCAAGGCGAGTACTACGTTACTAATGCCCAGTGAAAGCTGAATGCTCAACACACAGAGAGCGATCCCCGCCCAAATTCGTGCCGCCATTAAACCGCTTGCAAACAGCCTAAGCGCAAGCACTACAGTGAGCACTGCAACCAATAACGCACCAAGCCTATGGCTAAAGTGTATCGCGATGCGGCCTTTCGCCTCCAGCAATCCACCGAGATAATTAGGACCAAGTTCCTGAAACACGTTAAATCCGTGGAGATAATCCGCAACGGGCCACCAAGAATTCTGGCATGTGGGAAAATCCGGACACGCCAATGCCGCATAATTTGAAGAAGTCCAACCACCCAGCGCGATTTGAAATACGACGACAATCAACACAGCCAGTGCGAACCATTGCAGTGATATTAACTTATCAAGGGATTCAGGCTTAGCACGCCAGTAGAAATTGCCGCTACGCTGCACCAGTAACCACAACAAACTTAAGGTGGTAAAACCGCCGAGTAAATGCGCTGTTACCACCTGCGGCCACAGTTTTAAAGTCACGGTCCACATTCCAAAAAAGCCCTGGAGAATGACCATGCCTGCAAGCAGCGACGGCAGAATAAAGGGGGCTGTCTGTAAATTTCTATACTGCCTCAATCGTAAAAGATTCCCAAAATAAGCAGCGACCAAAAACCATACGAATGGGTCCAGCTTGTCGCCCACCACCACTCGGGAAACTAGGCCTGCAACCAGCACCGCCAACATGATAATAACGCTGCGCCACGGCTGCTCCGATTCTCTATTTTTATAGGCCAGGGCAAAAATTGCTAAGATAAACAAGCCCAGTGTCGAAGCAAAAATACGATGAATTTGTTCCGGCCATGTTTTATCAGTTTCCACGGGGGTGTCTGAGAATTTCTCATTGGCACTGGCAATTTCGTGATGCTCATCGGGAACCCATAAGTGACCGTAGCAGGTAGGCCAATCGGGGCAACCCAGCCCCGCATCCACCAGGCGGGTAAAGGCTCCCAAAACAACCACAACAGCGGCCAGAAACAGGGCAACACAAGAGACGTAAAATAATGTTTTTGTCGTGGCCATAGCTACTGAAAATCGATCGAATATTTTAGGGCGCGCTTCAAATCTTTTAACAACTCATTGCCATGCTGAGCCGTTGTGTAAGTCATCATCGCGAAGCCTTCCTGATCAACCAGCAAATAAAAATGTTCTTTTTGCGCATCAAGATTTTCGCCGCTGTCGTGCAACCAGTTGCGCCATTGTTCGCTGGTAACAGTTACCAGCTTCAAACGTGGATGCTCTGTTTTAATTGTCTCAAAATAATCCAATCCGGCTTGGCCGGCAATGTTCAAAGCAACGCGCTCTACACGAACACTTTTTTCACCCAAGCGAATATGTACCTGTCGCGTGGTGTATAAATTTTGCTGACAATCCGTGCCGCACACATCGGGTATGGGAATGAGCAATCGCCATTTCCTGTTCTGTTGCAGGTCTAACAAAAATTCGCTTTGCCCTTCACTCAAAAGGTTTTTAACGCTCAAGGGATGTGGCAATAACTTACCTGTATTTACAGTGTGATCCGGTACACCAATACCGGTAAAAAAAGCAAAATATGCTGCGACAATGGGTAAAACGGATACCACCAAAATAGCAATAATCGTTCGGTTATTTTTTTTCGGTTTGTCGGTCATCGTTAATAACAACTTTATCGTTATAGGTTTTAGCGTCTCACATCAGTCTTCCGATGTCAGACCTTTTAGAACATTAGTGTTGGTTACAAACCACAGCACCAGCAAAGCAAATGCCATCGCAAACCATTGCAAAGCATAACCACGGTGCCTTTCCGGCGTCATGTTTATAGGTTGCCAACTGACCAATTGTGCGCCCGGACTATCGGCGTCAGCAAAAATTACGCGAGTTTCAAAAGGTTTTCCATATTGGTCATTCATCAAGGGAAAATCAATCTCCAGAAGGCGGAATGGCCATTCGCCAGAGTTATCGGGTTTTTGTTCGATAAAGCGCGAATCGCTGGGTGTACGTAGAGTTCCGCTAATCCGCAGTTTTCCAGCAGGGATGATTACCTCTGGATTAACCTCGCGATAGGCATCAGCTGGCACCCACCCCAAATTTACCAGTAACCAGTCCTGATACTCGGTATAAAAAGGCGCTACCAAGTGGTAACCCAATTTGCCGGCGAGTATTTTATTTTCCACCAACCAGTATTTTTGCGTATCGAAACTGCCTTCGGCAAACACACGCCTCGCTCCCGACGCATTCTCTCTGTCAAGCAATTCGCGATAGTGTACGGGTGGCAAGGCTTGCTCCTCCAACCAGCTTTGCTGTAAGGTTTCTTTCTGTTGTGCGCGGCTCAGCTGCCAAAAACCTAGGCTGATTAGTAGCGGCAACAACAGCACACTAAACAGCGTGATTTTCCAGTTAAATTCAAATTTGAAGCTGCTCACACGGCTTTCTCTAATGGTTGAGGTGCCACTATGAGTGTTACGGCGTTAAAGGTGATCATCATCATACTGTTTATTGCCGTGGTTGCCAGTTTAAGCAGTGGATTGGTTTTTTTAATCAAGGATATGAATGTTAGCGATTCCAAGCGTACACTCTATGCGCTGGGAATTCGTATCCTGCTCGCCGCGTCACTGTTAGGTACGATTGCATACGGCATTCAAACCGGAAAGCTTGGCAATACAGCGCCGTGGGGAGACTACCGTCAGCATGCGAATGAATAGACCGCAATATGCCCGAAAAGCTCATCACAATACACAAACAAAAAAGCTCTCATAATTGAGAGCTTTTTTCGTCTGTCATTCGAACTAGACGTTCGCGATAGCTTACCCGAGCACGTAGACAAAAATAAACAGCCCGACCCAAACCACATCGACAAAGTGCCAGTACCAGCTTGAGGCTTCAAACCCAAAACAATCGTTATGGCTGAAGTGCCCTTTGGTGATGGAGCGCAACCATTGCACCAGCAACATAAAAGTGCCCAGAGTAACGTGAGCACCATGGAAACCGGTCAACATAAAGAAGGTAGTTCCGTAAACGCCAGTTTCCAGTGTTAAGCCCAGTTCGTGATAGGCATGCAGGTATTCTTTCGCCTGTAAAAACAGAAATATGATACCCAACGCAACGGTAATACCCAGCCAGACATTGAACAATTTTTTGTTGTCTTTTTTCAAGGCGGTATGCGCAAAATGCACCGTGAAACTTGAGCTGAGCAGTACCACGGTGTTGTAGAAAGGCAGCCAACTGGTCCACTTACCCACACCAGGGTTACTCATATTTTCCCCGGGGCCGACATACTTGGCAGCATCACCGTTGGCGACCATATCCGGAGTGTTCATCAACGGCCATTCGGCGTCGAAATTGTTCCACAGCAATTCACTGGTTGGGCCGCTGGATAAGTCGGGCAGTGCCACGTGTCGGATATACCAAAGCGCGCCAAAAAACGCAGAGAAGAACATCACTTCCGAAAAGATGAACCAGCCCATACCCCACACATAGCTGCGTTTCAGCTGCATGCTGTTGAGGCCTTTGATGTTTTCATCGATTACCGATGAAAACCAGGTGAATAAAACAACGGCAAGAATAACAAAGCCAAGCAGGAAAACTGTCGCACCACTGCCGTCTTTCCCGGCATCCATTTCGTTTAACCAGTTTCCCAGACCAAATACGGTTAAAAACAATCCCAGAGAGGCAAAGATCGGTAGTTTGCTCTGCTCGGGAACGTAGTAGGTTTCGTGTTTCTGTTCCATTATTAAACTCCGCTTTTAACGTGCGGTTAAGGTTTGTGAATTGTTTTGCAATTCTTGTTTATTTGAATGTTTTGCCATTTCTTCCGCCTTTTGCTGCACAGCATTGGGCGAGTTTGCGGTAACGTCAAACAGGGTATAGCTCAGAACGATGGTGCTCACGTTTTTGGGCATTTCCTGGTCGACAATAAACTGTAAACCCAACTCAGCCTCTTCACCTGGGCCTAAGGCCTGCTGATTGAAGCAAAAGCATTCCGTTTTGTGAAAATAGTCGGTGGCGTTGTGTGGCACCATACTGGGCACCGCCTGCCCCACCATAATCTTGCCGGTGGGGTTGCGCGCATAAAAGTGTGTAACCACCGGCTCGCCTGGGTGCACTTCCAGAGAGAAATCCATCGGTTTGAAATCCCACGGCATATTCTCGTTTTTGGTGCCAACAAAACTCACAGTTACCGTACGGCTAGTATCAACTGCGGCTTCCACCGCAGTGTACTGCCCCTTGGTTTTGCCGTTGATACCCGTAACGTCACAAAACAAGGTGTACAGCGGCGGCATCACCCACATCGCGAAGACAAACATCGCAAGCACCAACACCGTTGATTTGGCAATGGAACGTCTGATGGCTTTTTTATCTTCGGTATTCATAAGCGAAACTGGCAATTAGCGTCAGACCTCCGATCCCGGACGCCTGACGTGTTAATCACTTCACTTCCGGTGGTGTTGAGAAGGTGTGATAAGGCGCGGGGGACGGAACCGTCCACTCCAAACCATGGGAACCTTCCCAAACCTCGTCTGTGGCTTTTTTGCCGCCCACGATCGTTTTAATCACGTTGTACAGGAACAGCACCTGGGCCGCACCAAACAGGAAAGCGCCAATGGAGGAAATCATGTTCCAATCCGCCCACAGCGGGTTGTAATCTGGAATCCGTCGCGGCATGCCCGCCAATCCTGAGAAGTGCATCGGGAAGAAAGTTACATTCAGGCCGATGAAGGCAATCCAGAAATGTACCTTGCCCATGGTCTCGTCGTACATATGGCCGCTCCACTTGGGTAACCAGTAGTACACAGCGGCTGTAATAGAGAAGATAGCACCAGGAACCAACACATAGTGGAAGTGAGCAACCACAAAATAGGTATCGTGGTATTGGAAATCCGCAGGGGCGATTGCCAGCATCAGGCCAGAAAAACCACCGATGGTGAACAAGATAACGAAAGCAATGGCAAACAGCATGGGCGTCTCAAAGGTCATTGAACCTTTGAACATAGTAGTTACCCAGTTGAACACCTTCACCCCAGTGGGGACGGCGATCAGCATGGTCGCGTACATAAACACCAGTTCACCAAACAAGGGCAGACCCACGGTAAACATATGGTGTGCCCACACAATAAAACTGAGGAATGCGATGGATGCCGTGGCGTAAACCATGGAGCTGTAACCAAACAAAGGCTTGCGCGCAAAGGTCGGGATGATGGCAGACACCACACCAAACGCCGGCAAAATCATGATGTAGACTTCGGGGTGACCGAAGAACCAGAACACATGCTGGAACAGTACCGGGTCACCACCACCGGCGGCATCGAAGAAGCTGGTACCGAAGTGGATGTCCATCAACATCATGGTAACCACGCCCGCCAATACCGGCATTACTGCAATCAGCAGGTAGGCCGTAATCAACCAAGTCCATACGAACAATGGCATTTTCATTAAAGTCATGCCTGGGGCGCGCATGTTCAGGATGGTCGCGATAATGTTGATGGAACCCATAATCGACGAAGCACCCATGATGTGCACTGCGAAAATAAAGAAGGTGACGGAAGCTGGCGCGTAGGTAGTTGATAGCGGAGCGTAAAAGGTCCACCCGAAATTGGGTGCACCACCTTCCATAAACAGTGTGGAGGCCAACATCGCAAAAGCGAACGGCAGGATCCAGAAACTCCAGTTGTTCATACGCGGTAGCGCCATGTCGGGCGCCCCAATCATCATGGGCACCATCCAGTTGGCTAGCCCAACGAAGGCGGGCATTACCGCACCAAACACCATCACCAGACCGTGCATGGTGGTCATCTGGTTGAAGAAATTGGGTTCGACAATCTGTAAACCAGGCTGAAACAGTTCAGCACGAATCACAAGCGCAAACATACCGCCCAGGAAAAACATGGCGAATGAGAACCAGAGGTACATCGAGCCAATATCTTTGTGGTTGGTGGTAAACAGCCACCGGGTAAAACCTTTAGCAGGACCGTGTGCCATTTTATTGTCCCCCTTGCTTGAAATTCACTACATCAATTGGCTGCAGAGAGTCGCCCATATTGTTGCCGAAGGCGTTGCGCTGATAGGTGATTACCGAGGCGACCTCTACCGGAGTTAACTGCTCGGCAAACGCCTGCATTGCAGTACCACTCACGCCGTGCATGACAACATCGAGGTGGCCGGAAATTTCGCCCGTGGCCACGGCGCTGCCTGCAATTGAGGGGAATACGCCAGGCAAGCCTTTACCATCGGGTTGGTGACATGCAGCACAACGGGCGTTGTATATCGCCTCGCCATTGCTATAAAGCTCATCAAAACTCAGGGTCTGCTTGGCCGCTTCCGCGATTGCCAGCGCCGCTTCGCGTTTCTCGCCCATCCAGGCATCAAACTCAGCCTGCGGCACCGCTTTTACGACGATCGGCATAAAGCCGTGGTCTTTACCACACAGTTCAGCACACTGACCTATGTATGTGCCGGGCTCTTCGACGAAAGTCCAGCTTTCGTTAACATACCCGGGAATCGCGTCGCGCTTCACGGCGAGATCCGGAACCCACCAGCTGTGAATAACATCGGCCGCGGTAACCAGGAAACGCACTTTTTTTCCGGTGGGAATGACCAGCACGTTATCCACATCCCGCAGATAATCGTCTGATTTTTCGCTGTCGGTGTAGATTTGATCTTGAGATTTCTTACTCAGGTTGGAGAAGAAGCTGACATCCTGGCCCAAGTACTCGTATTTCCACTTCCACTGGTAGCCGGTAACCAAAATATCCAGGTCAGCATTTTTTGTGTCGTAGATTTTTTTGAGAGTGGAAGTGGCGGGAACCGCCATAAAAATAAGAATCAGGAAGGGTATTACTGTCCAGATAATTTCCAATGTTGTACTTTCGTGGAAATTAGCGGCTTCGGCGCCGCGGGACTTACGGTGGGCAAACATGGAGTAAAACATCACCCCGAATACCACGATACCAATCCCGATACACCACCACAGTATCGTCATATGCAGGCCGAATACATCCTGGCTGACGGATGTTACGCCTTCGGTCATATTTAACCGCCATTCACCTGCTAAGGCCCAACTGGGCAATACCGCAGCAATCAATGTGAATGGCAGAGCGAGCGACCGCTTGGAAATACTTAACATCGCCCCATCTCCGTTATAAAAATTGTATTGGGTTGTTAATTTATTCTGATTTGCGCCATATCATTGAAAATTACGCAAAGGAGGTGCGACTTTTTGCCGCAGCGGCCGATTATAACGGCAGGTTATGCAAGGATGTAAGTAGCTTCGTATGATTTATCGCCTTATTTTGTTCATAGCCTTTGCTTATAAGGCAAATCCCACACTATTAGGTATCTGAATTTGATCGGCCAAAAAACCATGCATTTCAAGGGGTTACCACACAGGCAGGCCTTTTCCCTGGCCTGGCCAATGATTCTGAGCAATATTTCCTCGCCGTTGATGGGGATTGCCGATACGGCCATGTTGGGGCATCTCGACAGCTCCTTATTTCTCGGAGCGGTGGCGATTGGCACCAATATCCTCGCGTTTCTGTTCTGGATGTTTAATTTTCTGCGCATGAGCACCACAGGTTTTGTGGCGCGCGCGCTTGGTGGGGGCGATCATCAGGGTCTGTTGCTGCATCTGGGGCAGAGTCTGTTTTTGGCCCTGTCACTTGGACTGACTCTGATCGTTGCACAAGGCTTGGTTCTGCCTCTGGCACTATATGTGATGGCACCCGATGCGGAAATCGCGGCCCTGGCCCACGAGTATTGTCAGATTCGGCTCTTTGCCGCACCTGCCGTATTGGTGACTTTCGTACTAATGGGGTTTTTTATTGGCTTGCAAAATGCCAAAACTCCACTGCTGATAACCGTGAGCGCCAACCTGCTTAATATTGCGCTTGATTACCATTTTATTGTCATCCAAGGCTGGCAAAGTACCGGCGCTGCTGTGGCATCTTTGTGCGCAGAATGGGCAGCTTGCCTGCTCGCAGTTGCATTGGCTTACAAACCCTTACGAAATCTTACGGCGCAGCACGCTAGACTGTCTTTGGGGCAACTGTTCAATCTCGAAGACTGGCGTACTCTGGCACAGGTAAACAGCGATTTGTTTATCCGCACCGCCCTGTTACTGCTGGTTTTTAATTTTTTCACCGCCCAAAGCGGGCAGCTTGGCACAGCAACCCTGGCTGGCAACGCCATCATTATGCAGTTGGTGCTGTTCCAGTCCTTTGGGCTCGACGGGTATGCGCATGCAGTCGAGGCGATGGGGGCCAAGGCATTGGGGGGGCGCAATCTCCAGCAATTCTTTAACGCCTGTGCAGCATCTACAGTGGCTGCAGTCGTTATTGCCTGCGGCTTGGCAGGCGCACTGGCGCTTTTTGAATATCCTCTGGTGCGGCTGTTTACCGATTTACCCGAAGTTGCCAGTCAGGTGCATAAACACTATCTGTGGTTGGTGATGGTGCCGCTGGTGAGCGTATGGACTTACCTGCTAGACGGTATTTTCGTCGGCGCAGGGCAAACACGCCGCATGCGTAACGCCATGTTGTTCTCGGTATGCGGAGGGTTTGTGCCAATTTGGCTGGCATCGCGAGGATTGGGAAATCACGGGCTGTGGTTGAGCTTTACCAGCTTTAATTTAATTCGGGGGGCAAGCCTTGCGAGGGGCTTCTATACTTTAACCGCAAGGCACAATTGGTTTTGACGCAGTTCTCCCCAGGTTGACAGCCAAACAGCTGTTACCACAAATGATTTAGGGTTTCTGTCTACGGTGAGTAAGCCAGTTGCTGAAATTGGCGCTATATTAAACGTATTACTCAATCAGAGCCCGGAACAGACTGTAAAAAAACCGATGTGTCAGTTAGCTATGACCGAGTCCAGAATTTTGCATATTAGACAGTCCATTGCAGAGGCTCAACGGATCGAAGCCGAAAATCACCAACTGAGGGAATACCTGGAGACTAAACTGCCGTCTCTACACCGTATTATCTCGCTGCCGCGAGGCGATGGCCTTCACACGCTGGAAGAGTTTGTCACCAGATATATTCAGCATGTGCCCGACTTCCTCGAAGCGCTGACCGAGCTCACCAAATCAGCCGGCGTGTACGAATATGCCAAAACATTTCTCGATATCGCCGAAGATTATTTCTTTGCGCCTCCGGAAATTGGCAGAGGCCGGGAAGGTCTGCTGGCATTAATCGATGAAGCCTATCTGGCACACCGCCTGATTGAAGAGGTGAACGATCGCGTAATGATGGCTAGCGGCATTCCCCTGGCGCCCATGGATATGACGCTTTCCAACATTATTATCCACGACCTGTTGGGCGATGAATTTGCCAACCAATTGGATTTGGCCGTTCATTACTCCATAGAATCCCTGTTTGAGAGCGATAATTTCTTCCGCAAAGCAGATTTTAAAAGCTACCTGCAACATCACCATGAAGACGCCTGGCAGAAAGCGATGGCACGCTGGCCCTGCCTGGCAGGCGATTCCGCTATCGAACTGCAACTCGATAATCGCCCGAAAAGCAGTGCATTTCACTAGCGCAGAGCGTATCAATGTAGACACAATGCGCTCTGCCGGTTAGCCTTGGCAGCCCAAAAACGAATATCCAGAATTATTCATGAAATCTGTTTGTTATTTGCTGCTGCTTGCTGTGTTCAGCGCAACAGTCGCCAACGCGACGGCCACCCCCAGAGAAGGCGCCCAAAAACACGACTACGGCCAATTCCACTTTTACACCGCCGTCACTCCCGACTGGGTAAAACCCGCCAAAATACCCAAAACCCGCGGTAAACCCCAAGGTCAATCGACCGAATATGCACTGTTAGACACCCAGATCTACGCGGACCCCAATAACTATCAACGCTACAAAGCCTATAGCTATTATTTGCATAACAGCCAAGCGGTAAGCGAGAACTCCGAAGTTGAGATATTTTTCAATCCAGACTATCAGGAGCTCCAAATTCATAAGCTGCAGCTGCTACGAGGCAAGGAAACCATCGATCTCCTGCGCCCGGAACTGTTTCGTTTATTGCAGCAGGAAGACGACCTTCGCAAAGGGATCTACCACGGCGCTGTCACCGCGATTGCGATTCTGCCCAACACGCGCCCCGGTGATCGCTTGGATTACAGCTATACCATTACCGGCCGCAATCCGGTATACGGCGATAAGGTTTTCGGTGCTCACAATCTCGGCTGGAGTGTCGACGTGGGATTGTCGCGGGTGCGGCTGCTGGTGCCCGCCAATATCCCTCTTCAAACCCGAGTGCATGACATCGACCTCAAATACAAAAAAAGCCAGAAGGGCGATTGGGTCGAACACACCTGGACCGCCAAACACGTACCCGGGCGCGCGGATGAAGGCGATTATCCGAAGTGGTTTGTGCGTTACCCCCTGGTGGAATACTCGCAATATCAATCCTGGCAGGAAGTCGCCGGCTGGGCTCAAAGCCTTTACGATTCCGTCGATCAAAATGCACCAGAACTGGAAAGTCTGGTCGCTAAATTGCAAAAATCCGCAACTGATAGCGAAGATTACGCCCTCGCTGCGCTCGATTTTACTCAGGAACAAATCCGCTACCTCGGCCTGGAATTTGGCTTGAACAGTCACCTGCCCCACTCCCCGGCCGAGGTATTACAGAATCGCTACGGTGACTGCAAAGACAAATCCAACCTACTGGTGCAACTGTTGCAGCGCAACGGTATCGCAGCCTACCCAACTCTGGTTTCTTACGACTTCGGTAAGGGTTTTACAGATTTTCTGCCGAGCCCGCTGGCTTTTGACCATGTGATCGTCAATGCCTATATCGATGACCAACAGGTTTGGCTCGACCCCACACGCACCTATCAGGCAGGGCGTCTCAAAGACCGCGCCCAACTGGAATTTGGGTCAGGCTTAATCGTCGACGAACGTCGCCAAAACCCGGTGATTGAAATAGCTGCGCTGCCGGAGCAACTGGATCGCGTAGAAGTTACCGAGACCTTCACCGCTCGCAAAATAAACAAACCAGTAAAACTGGAAGTCGAAACTGAATTTCGCGGCGAAGATGCCGAATTTCAGCGCTACTATTTTAATTCGTATTCGCTGGATGAAATCAGTGATTTTTACATAAACGCCTACGCTAAACTCTACCCCAAAATCAGTCTCGACAAACCGGTGCGCTTTAAAGATAACCGCGAAACCAACACCCTTACGGTTTATCAACACTATGAAATTCCCGAGTTTTTTGAAAAACAGGAAGACTTGTTTCAATCGAACTATCACACCGCAGCTATCACCGAGCACCTAAAAAATCTCGAAACAATTCGCCGCCAATCACCCGCAGCAATTGGTTTACCCCGCGCCATTTCGCACAAAATTATTGTCAATTTTATGGGTGAAGTAGGCATGACAATTGATAGTACTCCACAAATAAAAAAACACCCGGCCCTGGAGTATCGTTCCCGCAGCGTACTCATTAAGTCACGCTTTGAACACCAGGCCCGCCTGTGGATTAAACAACCCTGGGTGATGCTGGATACCATCGACGACTACGTGAACCTCGCAAAATTTATTCAAAACGATTCACATTTTACGTTGAATTTTGCATACCCTTACAAACAACAAGCCAGTCCGGCTGTAAATGCGTTGTTAAAAACATTGGATTAATTTATGCGCCGGCATCTATTGTTGCTTGGCAGTATTTGTTTTTTGCTGTTGAACCAAACCTCTCTGGCGGCGACGGCCTACACCGATGTGCCCTGGAAGAAGCTTAAACCCAGTGCGATGCCCATCGAATTGCACAGTATTGCGCTCGAATTGCAAGATTACGCCAACGCCGGCGATGTATATTACATTTACTACATGCTACACGCGGCGCATTTTAATAAGCGTCAAAAAGTGCAGCTGCAGGAACGCCTGCTTAAAGCAGACAATAGTCTTTTTAATGACGCAGAGCTTACCCAAATTACACAACGGCTCTATGCCTCGATAGAAACGCAGTTTCCAAGTTTATTTAGCCCACAACAAACCTGGAAATTAGTTCACCACCGAAAATATAAAAAACGCCATTTTCTGTTGTATCGAATTGACAACCATGAAGGCGCATACGATTACGTCGATTTTGAATTTACCTTGCAGCAAGGCAAGTGGTTACTTATCGATTGGTATACAAGATCTACCGATACCTGGATGTCGGCGGTGTTTTCGCGCGGTTTTCAACTGGTATATAACGCCCAACAACATCACAATCAGGCCTCAACAGCCCTGCTTAATTATCTGGAGCAACGTGACGCTCAGTTAATCGCCAATTTCGATGCCTTAAGTGCAACGTACCAAGAAGACCCAATTTTACAGGCTTCGCTTATGGGTTTTGCATCGAAAAAGGCGCCTGAAAGCGTGCCTGCCGCCTATGAGCGATTGAATCGCCTGGCTGCCCCCAATAAATTTTTAATATTTAAGCTGAATCACGCCTACCAGGAAGGCGATCTCGCCGGAGCGCTGCAATTGTGCGATTATTTGCAGGATCAACTCGGCGGCGACAGTGATTTGGCATTGTTACAGGCGGAAATACTTTATCAACGCAACGACACCAAACGCGCCGACAAAGTCATCGCCAGCGCCATTCGCAAGCATCCGGAATCGCAGCAATTGATATACACCGCACTGGTATTGTTTGCTTATTACGACAAATATCCGCAAGCGGTATTAGCGCTCGATATATTAAAACAAGACTTTGACGTTGTTCTTGATGCCGAGGCACTGGGGCAAATATCAGGGCTTGAGGCATTTATTGAGTCCAAGGAATTTATGGGCTGGCTGGCTAGTGTCGATTGATGTGATATTTGTATCTACACCTAAATGTTGTGAATTATCGACCTTTTAAAAAAGGCAAATTTACGATCTTGCAATTTTAAAGGTGAAGAATTGGCCCTCGGCCAATAGTGATGCAACTTGCATCAATAAAACGGCCACGAGCCGCCCTATAACACTGGAAAAAGGAGCCCATTCTTAGGCAACGACTGTTTTTAATTTCGCTACTCACTCTGCTTCCATCTCTGACACTAGCCCAAACAATTAATATCACCAAAGACGTGCCTTATTAGGATGTCAAAATCATTCAACCGAACATCGTAAACGAATGGCGTGCAGTGGGCACCAAGCTCAGTAATTTTACAAAAGAATATTCCGAGTCTCAAAAATTTAACATTGTTCAAACGGAATCATTCAATGCCAAGGCTCCCGGCTACAACCTTAAAATGGAAATGACCAATGCGTTAAGCTCCGTTAACACCTGGATGGGTCATAAAAAATGGTTTCTATCAATATCGAATTTTACAAAGCTGGAGAACTTATCGCGCAACAGGCACTTTCGCGAAACTCAGGCGGTGTTATTGGCGGCGGCTTTAAAGACAGTTGTGATATTTTAGGTCGCTGTGTAAAAACCTTGGGTAAAGATACCTCAAAGTGGCTAGTGGGTTGACGCAAGGAAGGCAAAATTAAAAAAGGAAAAATAATAGCCCGTTATTCTTTATCCAATCCAGCCAGCTTGTGAGCGTGCTGCTCCCAATGCTGGCCATCGAATTTGGATATAGTGAGCTTTTCCGGAATTTCGTCCAAACAGCGTACATTTACCGAGTAGCCATTAGGGTTCGATCGCGGCACATAAAACGATTTTATGCCGCAAGTTGAACAAAAGTAATGCTGCGCAACTCCCGTGTTAAAAGTGTATGTCGTTAAGGCCTGCCAGTCAGATAAAAGTTTAAAACGCGCCTTAGGTACAATAAGATGTAGAAAGCCAGTTTTACTACAAATGGAGCAGTTGCACTCCCTAACCTCTAACGTCGCGTCCGCTTCAACTTCAAATCGTACCGCGCCACAATGGCACCCGCCGCTATATTTCATTTCTGCAACCGGTGTTTTTTCACCAAATTTCGAATGTGTTGCGTCCAGCGGCGATTATACACCCGCCACATAATTCCACCCCAGGCAATTCCCAGTAATGGAAAACTTACAAACGCTGCAATCGCAGTTATTGGCGCTATATTTCCCTGAAATAAAAAGGCAATACTCACGTACAGAACTGCGGTAGATAAGCCCCAGGCAAGCACCCCGTGGCGCACAATAAATGGCCATTTCCCCATGGCGATGGCATTTTCCAAGCGTTCCTGATGTTGCTTTTTCAAAATTGCATCCCTAATACACTCGACCAAGCTGCCTCGTGTGAGCAAGGTAGAGTGCTCTGAATTTATTGACGAAAAGAGAGTTTGTAAATCGCACTGCACGCTTAAAAAAACCGCGAAGCGCCGGCCGCAGTACTGCCCACAGACAATTTCAATCGTACTAATGGGTTTTGGTGTACAGCATCCAGGTGCCGCTGTGTTTGGCAACGCGATTATATAGCAGTTGCGCGATCTTGTTACTCTCGGAGGTAACCCATTGCAGGCGTGCGGTATTTCGTTCACGACTCACTTGATAACTGTGTTCAATGAGTGTTTTTGCAATGCCGCGACCACGATATTCCGGTAGCACGTATAAATCATTTAACACGGTCACATCATCAGCTAATTGCGATGAAAACGTAAAATAAAGCGTCACAAACCCGGCAACTTCACCAGTCTCCCGGTATAGAAACTGACACCCCCTTAAATTGTCGTCGCAAAAACGGCTGAAAAATGCACGATTACGCGCTTCGCTAATATTATCGTTCTGGTAAAACTGTTGATAAGCTTTTACTAAGGGCAGTACGTCGCTGAGATTTTTATGCGTCACTACTTCAATCACAACTGATCCTTCAAAATAGGGAGATATTGCCTGAGTGAACGCCACGACAGGCGTTCACATAGCAGAGGTGGGGATTTAAGCGTAGGCGTGACGGGTGGAAAGATCTTCGCCAACTTCCTCTTCTTTAAGAATTTCGGTTTCTTCCAGCGCAGCCAATTTCCAGGCTCTCATGCCGTTGTGATTGAGCAGACGCTCGCAGTATTCGCTGGCGGCCAAGGACAAATGAATGCCATAGGTTTGAAAACGGAATGCAACTGGCGCGAAAAAACAATCGGCAATTCCAAATTCACCAAATAACCACTGGCCGTTATTCTGAAACTGCTCTGCCTGAGACCAGATTTCATCGATGCGCGCGATATCGCGCCGTACTTCTTCGCTGAGTTTTACACGACGCCTTGCTCGACAGTTCATGGGTAAAGCGATACGTAAAGCGGAGAAACCTGCGTGCATTTCAGCCACTACCGCGCGCGCCGTAGCGCGGGTTTTCACTTGCATTGGCCAGCCGCGACCTTCGAGATATTGTTCGTTGAGGTACTCACATATTGAGAGCGTATCCCACACCGTGATATCGCCATCCACCAATACCGGAACCTTAGAAGATGGCGAAAACCCACGCAGTATTTCGCGTCGATTTTTATCACCCAAAGAGATATGAAGTTCGTCAAACGGCAGCGAAAAGTGCCGTAATAATAGCCACGGTCGTAACGACCAGCTGGAATAGTTCTTATTGCCAATAACAAGTTTCACGGTTCTTTCTCCATATTGCTTTAAATTCTGGCTACGCGTGAGTATTTTTGTTTTATTTCCTAAGCAGCAGTAGGTTAGCTTTTGAGAGATACGCAGTACCGCAAGGGTAGCCCCAATTGCCACATAATCCACCGTCGATCCAATCCATCGAGCTGAAGATTTAGATTCTGTTCATCCAGAAAACCCCTGCGTGTTTGCCAACTTCCTGCACCAACAACCGGCTCCGCATAGCAACTGGCATAGCATCGACCTTAATTGCATCGATACCCACCCTAAAAGCCGGGCTACTGGAGGAATCATCGTGCCGCTTTTTGACCATTTCATCGTCAATCTAACAGGCCTCACGTGAACCCCATGTGTGCGGTCATGACAGCTTCCAGCATCGCACAGATTTATTGATGAGTATTTGATACGTATAAAATCCACGCCGATTTCAGCAAGGCATTTCCAGGTATAATTACAAATTTGCAACAGCTTAACGAAGCGATTACGCACTAGAATTTTGTTAAACAATATCTAACTAGGGACCTTCAAGCCAGGATGATTAAACGGATATTACTAACATGCTTGCTGCTATGCGCACTGCCTGCTCTCGCAGACAACAAATTCGCCATCAACCTTCATGCCGGTTTTACACAACCCATCGAAAATGACTATTCACCTGAGTCCCCTACTTTCGGCCTGAGTATTGGCGCTAAAACACCCCATTGGTTGTTTCGTGCTGGCTACACAGACTTCGACAAATTCAACAACAATAAATATGACGAGGGATTGAAGATAAGAAGCACAAGCATCAATGCCAAGTTAGATTACAAAATATTCACAAAGTTTTTCGATTTCTACGTGGGCGGCGGTATACACCGAACTAACACGCACACAGATTTTTACGGCTACCGCCTCCAGGAAGAAACCGGTGTTAGCCCAAGCTTAGACATCATACTCTCCAAGAACTTGGTGCGATTCTTCGCGCTACAACTAGAGAGCCAATATATATTTGATGTTAGTGGCAGCGACCTCGCAACGATTGTCGTGAATGCACAATTTACTTTTTAGAATCAGGGATTTCGAGATGCGCTTACGAATACTTATATTAGCTGCCTTGCTGGTAGGTTGTGATGAAGATAGCCCAGACGTAACAGGCGTTTTGGATGCTAAATACGAAGTTTCGCAATCGAGTGATAATCAAATTGATATCAAAGCTCAATTTGAAAAATCCGGCTGGAATGCGGGCGCTCAGGCGAGACTTTCCGATAGTGACCGCGTATACGTCGGTAAATCCGGCTTTATAAGTGATTTGCACACATCACAATCTGCGTACGACGCCGAAAAAATGATAGAACAAAACTTTGTGTCGTTAACCCGCAAAACCACACCCAGTGAAACGCCAGCGTTTTGGAGCGCCATCAAAGACAACCGAACCTTGTTTGAAGCGAAGGTCGACGCTGACCCAGATTGGCAGTCCTTCAGCTTTGCATTGTTACGCACCTTTGACCATTCAGCAGATGGCTCCGCAGTGACTTTACCATCGACTTTTACCCTTTTAACACCCACTGAGGGCACGACACTCAGCCGCAGAAATGATGATCTATTAATTGAATGGAATAATTTACTCGAAGATATCGACGAACTCTATGTACGCGTATTGGTCGATTGTGGCTTTAACAATACCGAAGAGTACGACGAATCCTCCAACACCGATATCGGCTATTTAATTATTCCCGCCGCCACCCTATCTCAAAATGTTAAATTGGAAGGAAACTGCGACACCGAGATTACCGTGATTAAACGCAATGAAGGCGCGCTCGACCCCAAATTCCCTGAAGGTTACATTACAGCCGTGCAAGTACGCACAGTAAACATTACTACCAGCGACTAAACTTTTTTCACGAATTCCGATTTTAATTTCATGGCGCCTATACCATCGATTTTACAATCGATATCGTGATCGCCATCCACCAAACGGATGTTTTTAACCTTGGTACCTACTTTCACGACCAGTGAACTGCCTTTCACTTTTAGATCTTTGATTACAGAAACTGTATCGCCATCGGCAAGGGGATTACCATTGGCATCTTTGATTATTTTCTCGTCGCTATGAGCAGCATCCGCCTCCGACCACTCATGGGCACATTCCGGGCAAACAAAAAGATTACCGTCGTGATAGGTGTATTCGGAGTTACATGACGGGCAATTGGGTAAATCTGACATAAAATACTCTTTAATATTGTTTTAATAATTATTCCAGCAGGTTAGAGCACGCCCCTAAACCTCAAAAACGGCGCTCTCGATTCTTTAGCATAGGTGAATTAATGCGCTTCATCCCAATTGATACCAACGCCTGCTTCCACCAGCAGCGGCACGCTCAGTTCAACAGCGTTTGACATAATATCGCACAAAGTCTCAGTTATTTCCTGAACCTTGTCCTCCGCCACTTCCAATACCAGCTCATCGTGTACTTGCATGATCATACGGGCATTGACTTTATCTTTATTCAACCAGGCATCCACATCGATCATTGCGCGTTTAATAATATCGGCTGCGGTTCCCTGCATGGGTGCGTTGATCGCGGTACGCTCCGCGGCCTGACGGCGCATACCATTTTTGGAATTTATTTCGGGTAAATATAAGCGGCGCCCCAACAGTGTTTCCACATAACCCTGTTCTGCGGCCGATTTGCGAATGCTGTCCATATAGGCTGCAACACCGGGGTAGCGTTCAAAGTAGGTGTCGATGTAACTTTGCGCATCCGCGCGCCCAATGCGTAATTGGCGAGCAAGTCCGAAGGCACTCATACCATAAATCAAGCCAAAATTTATCGCCTTGGCACTGCGACGTTGTTCGACGCTAACTTTATCGACGTCGCAACCAAACACTTCAGCGGCTGTGGCTTTGTGTACGTCCAGACCTTCAGAGAATGCTTTTTTCAAACCGACATCGCCGGACAAGTGCGCCATAATGCGAAGTTCAATTTGCGAATAATCTGCAGCAACAATTTTGTAGCCTTGCGGTGCAATAAAAGCCTGACGAACACGGCGTCCTTCTTCGGTTTTAATGGGAATATTTTGTAAGTTAGGATCACTTGATGAGAGACGCCCCGTAGCCGCCACAGCTTGGTGATAAGATGTATGCACCCGGCCGGTTCTTTTATTCACCAATAAGGGGAGTTTATCGGTATAGGTATTTTTTAATTTCGAGAGGCTGCGATGTTGCAAAATAACTTTGGGCAACGGGTAGTCCAGCGCCAGTTCCTGCATCACTTCTTCGTTAGTTGAGGGTGCACCCTTTGCGGTTTTTTTCACTACTGGCAAATTCATTTTTTCAAACAAGATGGTTGCCAACTGCTTGGGTGAACCCAGATTAAATTCCTCACCAGCCAGGTCGAAAGCTTCTTTTTCCAGTTTGGCCATAGTTTCGCCGTGTTCGAAGCTTTGTTGTGCCAAGGCGTCGGTATCTAATAATGCCCCATTGCGCTCTACACGCGACAAAATGGGTACCAGAGGTAATTCAACATTTTCAAAAATCGTTTTTAAACCGGATTGCCCAGACACTTGAGGCCAAAGCGCGTGGTGCAATCGTAAGGTAATATCGGCATCTTCTGCCGCGTAAGGGCCGGCCTCTTCAAGTTTTAATTGGTTAAACGTTAATTGCTTTGCGCCCTTGCCGGCAATGTCTTCGAAGTGAATGGTTTTATGACCCAGGTGAATTTCGGCCAGGGTGTCCATATCGTGCCGGTTAGCCGTGCTGTTGAACACATAGGATTCCAGCATGGTATCGTATTCAATGCCTCGCAGGGTGATATCGTAATTCGCCAAGACATTGGCGTCGTACTTTAAATTCTGGCCAACTTTTTTATGCTGCGGATCTTCTAAAAAGGGTTTTAGCTGATTGAGCACATTATCGCGTGATAATTGCTGTGGCGCACCGAGATAGTCGTGCGCTACCGGCACATAGGCCGCCTTTCCAACCTCCACCGAGAAACTCACACCCACAATTTCTGCATCCATGTAATTTAAGCTGGTGGTTTCGGTATCGAACGCAAAGAGCGCAGATTTTTTGAGAATGTTTAACCACTCGGCAAAACGTTTTTCATCGAGCACAATTTCGTAATCGGTTTCGATGGCTTCAAGCGAGGTCAAAGTTTCCCCCGTTTCAGCGTCCTCTAGCTCAGCAATCCAGGCATTGAATTCCAGTTTTTTAAACCAATCCAAAAGCACACCATTATCCGGTGCTTGTTGTTGAAGCGCCTCGATTGGCAGCTCCAATTCCACATCGGTTTTGATGGTGGCGAGTTCGTAAGACAACGGTAATTGTTGCAGCGCATCTCGCAGGTTTTCGCCGACCTTACCTTTTACCTCATCGGCGTTATCCATTACACCTTGCAGCGAGCCAAACTGCTCCAGCCATTTTACGGCGGTTTTAGGGCCACATTTTTCAACCCCGGGGATGTTATCCACTTTATCGCCCATCAAAGCCAGGTAATCTATGATCAACTCGGGCGGTATACCAAATTTTTCTTTAACTCCCTCAATATCCATTACGGTTTCGGTCATGGTGTTCACCAGGGTGACGTGCTCATTGACGAGCTGCGCCATATCCTTGTCGCCGGTCGATACCACTACCGGCATGCCCTTTTCGGTGGCTTCCCTGGCTAGAGTGCCGATTACATCATCGGCTTCCACGCCTTCAACAATCAACATCGGGAATCCCATAGCGCGAATAATTTCATGGAGCGGTTGCACCTGCTCACGCAGGTCGTCTGGCATCGGCGGCCGATTCGCCTTGTATTCTTTGTAGAGGTCATCGCGAAAGGTTTTGCCCTTGGCATCGAACACCACTGCGACGGGACTTTCCGGATAATCTTTTTCAAGGCGCTTCAACATCGCCACCACCCCCCGAATTGCGCCGGTGGGAAAGCCATCTTTGGTGCGTAAATCGGCTTTATACATGGCATGAAAGGCGCGGTAGAGATACGAAGATCCATCCACCAGGAGCACGGGCTTGGCAGTCATAGGGGCATTCCGGAGGTTTTTAGACTTTGAGAGGCCGATTTTAACGAATATAGCAACTTAAGTGGCAGGAGATTGCATTCCTAACTTGTACTCTTTTGGCGCAACACCGAGTTCAATATTGAGTCAGCGAATTACCAGCTATACGCCAAACCCACTCCCACGGAGGTAATATCGAAGTCGCGATTTTCAGTGGATTTTAAATATTTCAAAGCTGGTCGAATAATAAATTGGCGGCTGGGGAATATTTTTAAACCAACGCTGGCACTGCCAAAAGTAGACCCTGCCTTAACTCGATCGACACTCAGGAAGTTGGTTTTATAGTCAACATCAGCATTCCATTGTCCCCAACCGAGGCCCAGATAAGGCCTAACTACACCCTGATTGTTAAAATGGTAAAGACCATTAATAGCGTATTGCTTTATGGTTAAAGTGCCATTTTCCTGTTCATCAGAGAAGACCTGGCTTGTGATCTCAGCACCGAAACCGCAAGAGCAGCGCACGCCGATATAGCCATCCAGGGCAAGGCCGTCGCCAAAACCCCAATCTTTACCAAGAAGGTTATAGCTAATACCACCCCCTACCTCCAATGTATGTTGTTTCTGGGCATAGCCATTGGACGCCGCAAATACCAGTGCCAGGGAAACAATTCTGAATAGATTTGTTTTGAATGTCTGTGTCATCTTTGTTGTTCAGCTTCACAAATAGGCAGTGTTGCTAATGTTGAAATCCCTAAGGAACTCAAGGGCTGCATGATAAAAAAAAGCCCGCAGCTCGCGCAACGGGCTTTTCTTTTAATAACTTTTCGATGGTTTTTTTATTTCTGTTGCATGCTCTCTACTTCAGCGGAAACTACTGCGACAACGCGTCGGTTCGCCATGCGGCCTTCTCGGGTACTTTCATCAGCAATGGGCTTTTCTTCCCCATACCCGATCGCGCTTACTCGAGAACTGTCGACATTAAACTGGCTAATTAATACTTGCGCCACCGCATCGGCGCGTTTTTGCGATAAGGACTTGTTGTAAGAAGCGGCACCACTGGTATCTGTGTGGCCTTCAATGGTCACCTGAGTATTGGCGTATTGCGACATAAAATCGGCAACCTTCTGGATTTCTGAGAAATACTCGGGTTTCACCACATCGCTGTTGGAATCGAAATTCACTTTCAGATCAATCGAAACGGTCTCGCTTAGACTCATGGGGCAGCCCTTATCGTCGACCTTTAAATTCGCTCCAGTGCCTGGACATTGGTCGAGGTAATCAAATACACCATCGCCATCAGTATCGATGGGGCAACCCATGGAATCTACTGATGCGCCTGATGGCGTATTAGGGCATTGATCAGCCGCATCTGCCACACCATCACCATCTGCATCGCTCATTTTAATGGGCGCCGGCTTGGCGGTCTCACCTCGGCCCCAGACGTAGGAAAGCGTGATTCCAGCGACCGTGTGATTCATTTTTAGCTCTTTATCGCCAACTTTGTCGCCGTTGCCCTCGGTATTAAAGAAGCGGTTTACCGACGGGCGAAGCGCGAATTTCTCGGTGACGTACCATTTAATACCCAAGCCAACATTGGCGGCGGTACTTTCGAAGGAGATATCTTCCACATCGAATGTGCCATTACCCCAACCAACAGAGACGTAAGGTTGCCAGTTTGCACGTGTATTAAAGTGGTAGAGGCCATCAATATGGAATTGCGTGCCTTTCAAACTCATATCGCTGTCTTCAGTTTTAGCCCACACTTTATCGAGCACAACTTCCAATCCAAGTTGGTCGTTGAAACGATGCCCTATAAGTCCACGCACTCCGAAGTCATTATTAATTCCCCAGTCTTCATCAAACATGAAAAAGGTACCACCAACACCCAATTCACTGTGCTCATTTTGCGCGTACCCCGGCGCTGCCGCTAACGTAGCCAGTACACCCAACGCCATTGTTAATTTTGTTTTTCTGAACATGTCTCACTCCTTTAGAGGGTTGTAATACAGCGATCCCCAACAACAAGGAAGGCTGTAGGTCGATACGACAGGGAACTACTTATTAATGTGATGCAAAGCCGGCTATTTTATACGGCGGGAATCCCGGCCAAACAACGATCTGCGCCAATTTGCGCCAGACACCAAAATTGCCCCGTTACCTATAAGTAACAGGGCGTCATCTTTGGGTAACAAATTGAAGAAGATCACACTTTCAGTATATCCGAAACTTTGGGTAACACCAATTTATATAATATCTAAAGATATTAAAACCTATTTAATATACCTTAAAGGAATTAAAACAAACTGGGAAGCACAAGATATGGGTATTATTAATCATTTATTGCTATATGTTGTGATGTTACCAGAAAATGACACAAATTCTCATTTAAAGCGCAGTTAAAATATAGATTGCCAAAAGTGTTACCTTTGGTTACTATACGTATCACAAGGTAACGAAACGCCTTGAACGGACGTCAGGAGTGGTGCTCCTGACCTTCGGTATCAACCACCACCATACATCTTTAAGGAGATTTTTCGATGAACAAGTTAGCAAGCGTAATCGCTCTTGCACTGCTCTCGAATGTAGCTGTTTCTGGTGAAGTTGGTGCCCTAGATCCTCAGAATTCCAGTGCTTCGTCTTTCGATGTCGCACTTGCGGAGATAGGCTCCAGCAACCGCTGGGTAGCTACGGACGACTTCCGCGTCGTGCCTGTTGAGACCGTCAACCAGCGTGAAATCGCTGAGCTCAACGCACACATGAATCGTATCAACAGCACGATCAGTGAAGAGTTAACTGCTCTAATTGAGCAAAAAACAGCGCAATCGCTGCGTTAATAGGTTTCTCTGAAGTTTGTAGTAGTGAAACCTGCTGTATAGCGTCTCGATTGCACTTTTTTGGGCTTCGTGCCCAAACCCGACCTCCGATGAGGCCGGTTTCAGTTCCCTCATAGACACGCCGGTTTATTACCGAGTCTTGGCCCTGCACTCCCTTCCTCTTACTATGTGCAGGGCTTTTTTTTGTCCTGCGTTCGCGGGGATTCGTGCGAAACAAACACCCTTTTATGGCAAACAATCAGCAACAGTATCGCTGAGCCGTTTTAAAAAATCCGGATAACTGGTAAGCGTGTCATCTGCGGCTAGAAGATCGGCGACAGCCAGACGCGCATCGAGCTTCAACGCATAACCTGCAGCGAGTTGCTGTTCATCTTTATCGACCAATAAACAGCGCTGCGAAGCAAGTGGTTTCACCGCCAATAATTGTTTCATGCTTATTTGTTGTTCCGGCACATCTGTTAGCGAAGCCAATTGCTTAACACCATAACGCTTAAGAAAGTAACCGAAGCCGTTGTGATAAACCACCACACCTTTCGAGCCTGGTAATGCACTGTATTGCGCGAATAGCTGTTCATGTTGGTGCTGCAATCGCTGCATAAATTGAAGCCTTGCATTCGCAAGATTCGCTCTGGGAAACGCTAATTGAAGTTGCACGGCAACTGCATCAGCAAGCTTTATCGCACGTTCATAATCCAACCACTGATGGGAATCTTCCGAATCTGGTTCAACAACAGTGCTAAAAGCCAGGCTATTCGAACTGCGATATTGTGTTATCGGCTTTTCAAGAAAGTGCTCTAATTGTGGCCCGACCCAAACCAGTAAATTCGCCGATTTTATACGTTGAATATCAGAAAGTTTTACCGCGTAATGGTGTGCTGACTGACCACGCTGCAGCAAGGTATCAACACTTACCGAATTTTCGAGTTCTGCGAGCTTAACAATATCCTGAACGATTAACGCCAATGGTCGAATACTTGCCAGCACCTGATAATCCCCATTTGCTGAAGCGTTAAAGCTAAACATCGTCGTAAAAATAAGCGCGATAACGCGACTACGTAGCAACATATCTGTTTAAACCGTTCATTAACTGTAAATGTTATATGATAACATAACTCAAAGCCGCTACCTCATCACCGCAAAATGAACATGTCCGATATCCAGCACGATCATGATCACAAACGCTGCATTTCCAATGCATTGAGCAACGCCGATACCGTTTGCCAGCGCGCCGGCGTGCGTTTAACGCCACTGCGGCGTCAGGTGTTGGAGCTCATTTGGCAGAGCCACAAGCCTCTGGGCGCCTATGTTGTCATGGAAATGCTGGAGGCCAACTCAGATCGCACTCGCGTCGCACCGCCCACGGTTTATCGCGCCCTCGATTTCTTGATAGAACATGGCTTGATACACAAAGTCCACTCGTTGAATGCCTACATCGGCTGTACTCACCCCAGCGATAACCACAGTGACGCGCTGTTTATTTGTACCCGTTGTGGTTTTACAGAAGAGGTTCCCAGTCGCACGATACAACAGGCCATCAACCTCAGCGCTTCGCAACAACGGTTTAAAGTACAGGAAAAAGTTTTGGAAATAGTAGGTATCTGCGCCGATTGTAGAGGTGAACGTCGTGATTGAATTACAGCAGGTATGCAAAACCTACGACGGCCGCACGGTGCTCGACGGAGTAAACCTGCTACTTAATGATCGCGAGATTTGCACGCTCATTGGCCCGAACGGCGCCGGCAAAAGCACCCTGGTAAAACTCATCGCTGGCCTCGAACTGCCCGACAGCGGCCGAATTCTGCGCCGTGCCGGCCTACGCGTCGGCTATGTACCGCAACGATTGCGACTCGACAGCAGCATGCCCCTGAAGGTAAGTCGGTTTTTAAGCCTCGCAGACTCTTCAAAAGCTAACCGCGCCGCCGTACTTGAACAACTGGGCATTCTGCACCTGAGCAATAGCCAGGTGAACAGCCTCTCCGGAGGGGAATTACAGCGTGTGTTATTGGCTCGTGCAATGTTGCGCAAACCACAATTGTTGGTGCTCGACGAACCCTTGCAAGGTGTTGATGTGGCGGGTCAGGTTACTTTGTATCGCCTCATCGCATCGCTCCGGGATCAACTCGGCTGCGCGATATTAATGGTATCGCACGATTTGCATTTGGTGATGGCCCAAACAGATTCCGTAGTGTGTCTTAATCAACATGTGTGCTGCCAGGGAAAACCCGATAGTGTCAGCAAGCACCCCGAATATTTAAGACTTTTCGGTCGCAACGTCGCCGACGACATCGCCGTTTATACTCACAACCACGATCACCAGCACAATCTGCACGGCGATGTTGTATCTTCCTGCGGGCACCGCCATGATTAATCTTGAAACATTACAACTTCTGGCCTACCCACTCATCGCGGGTATGGGCGTTGCTGCTATTGCCGGCCCCCTAGGCGCCTTTGTTGTATGGCGAAAAATGGCCTACTTCGGAGATACCCTGGCACATTCAGCTCTGCTCGGTGTCGCTCTCGGTTTTTTTGCGGGGGTCAATTTAACGCTCGCCATGGCGATCGGTGGTCTTATCGTGAGCCTCTCTCTCTGGCAATTGCAAAAGCAGCAATTACTTGCGAATGATACGCTACTCGGAATACTGTCGCACAGTACTTTGGCCGCTGGTTTGATTTGTGTGAGTTTGCTTTCCAGCGCCCGGATTAATTTATTTGGGTATCTGTTTGGCGATCTACTTACCGTAACAAGCGCGGACCTCATAATGATTTACAGCGGCGGTGCGATCTGCATTGCGGTACTTTTACGTTTTTGGCGAGCATTGGTGATGGTTGCCATTGACGAAGACCTTGCACGCGTGGAAGGTTTTGCCGTTGAAAAACTCCGATTGCTGCTTATGGCGTTAATGGCAGTGGTAGTTGCTTTAAGTATGAAGTTGGTGGGTGTTCTACTGATTACTGCCTTGTTAATTGTTCCCGCGGCTGCAGCGCGACGCCTTACCCGTTCACCTGAAGCCATGGCAATGACTGCTGCAGTGGTAGGAATGACAGCGGTTTTTGGTGGCTTGTTATTTTCGCTGTTTTGGGATATTCCCGCAGGCCCTGCTGTGGTGTTGTTTGCAAGTGCTATATTTGGAGTAACGCTTATTATTAAGACTGGTTAACTTCACTAAAAAACAACATTTTCAGGGAGTGCTCATGCTTGATCGCAACACGGCCATACTCATAATTGCCCTCCAAGTTGTTGTTCTCTCCTGCATTCCAAGTTGCTCCAAAAGCCCCAAAATAACGCCTGTGGCACGCGGCGCAGTTAATGGCGCAATTACGCTTGATCAAAACTGGTCACCAGATCTTCGAAACACCATGAGCCAGTTAAGTTTTGGCTCTCGGCTATTGCCCTACGAATGGTTTATTCATCTGGAACTCGCAGATTCACAACAGCTTTTTTTAAGCGATGCACATATCGAAAGCCTCGGATTTATTCCACAGCAAGTTTCCCCAAACAACCCAGATGCGCTACCACTGGGTTTTGCACCGGATCATACCAACCAAGGCACATGGCTGGGTTTAACCTGCACAGCTTGTCACACAGGCATAGTTCATTATCAAGGCGCCCGGCTGCTCATCGATGGTGCTCCGGGTATGTTTGATTTTACCGCCTTTGAATCCAGCCTTCGTGACGCCTTGCAGGCACTCCTAAATAATCCGGCAAAGCTAGCGAGATTCGCCCAAAATTTAAAAACAGAAAATAATGACGCTTTGCGTGCGTCAATCACAGAGCGCTATAACTTCTTGAAAAACCGTATCGCTATCAACCACAGTGAAGTACCTTATGGCTACGGACGCCTTGATGCATTTGGGCAGATATTTAACGCAGTAAGCGTCGAGGCACTGCAACAACCCGACAACGCCCGCAGCGCCAATGCCCCGGTAAGCGTTCCGGTTTTATGGGATGCGTCGCATCTCGATGTTGTGCAGTGGAACGCATCGGCACCGAATAAAGAGCCCGGCCCCCTTGGGCAAAACGTTACTACCGCGTTAGCGGTGTATGGCACTATCAATTTGTTCAGTAAACCACTTCTGGGCTATAGAAATTCAGTAAAAATAAGCAATTTGGGCGAGCTACAGAAAAACTTCTATCTATTAACCGCACCGCGATGGCCAGAGGATATTTTCGGAAAAATTGATCGAGAAAAGGCAACAGCTGGGGAAAAGCTGTATCAGCAACACTGCCAAAGTTGTCATAGTGTGGTCGACAGTAGCGACCCACTTCGCAAACTCAAAGCCACGCCGGTTGCCGTGGAAACCATAGGTACCGACCCAGTTATGGCCGAAAACTTTGTGAATGCGAAATCAAAAACCGCGACTCTACAGGGCAAAAAGCTACTTGCCGGTATAGCCGGTGAAAAAATGCCCGCAGAAATTTCGACGTTCGATTTGGTAGTACACGCAGCGTCTGGCGCAATGGCAAACAAACCCTGGGCGACCTTAAAATCGATACTTACAGAGAAGCAAGACCAATACAATTTCACGCCGCAAACAGGCGCGACAAACTATAAAGCACGCCCATTAAATGGTCTCTGGGCCAGTGCACCCTATCTTCACAATGGCTCTGTGCCAACGATTTACGATATCTTACAGCCAGCCAATCAGCGACCCATGCAATTTAATGTGGGCGCTTTGGATTTCGACCCGATTAAATTTGGAATACGACAACAGGAAAAACCGTTCACTTCATTGTTTAACACTCGACTCTACGGCAACAGCAATCGCGGTCACGAACATGGCGTGGGTTTAAGCGAACAAAAGAAATGGCAGCTCATAGAATATTTAAAAACTTTATAAAAATGTCTTCAGCGAAATAGAACAGAAGCGCCTACGCGATCAACCAATACGTCTCGATAGTATTCGGCTTTCGCAATTTGCAGATACTCAAGCGGATTGTAATCGTCGGTTATTATTCTCACTTCGTCGCCAGAAATATCAAGTTCGTGTTCATTCAGCCATGTTATGCGTTCGACGCTCGCTGAAGTCTTGTTTAGTGCCAGTTTGCTGTCGGAGACAATAAAAACATAATCCGAAAACTCCTGCTCTGGTGCGCGCGCATAGTTTTTACGATTAGCAAATTCAGCATCGAGAGTCGCAGCTATGGCTTTTACCGGTTTTAATCGATTTTTATCGGTAAATCCCACAAAATTTATTGCCAATATACCCCCGGGATTTAACTTAGTTTTTAGCTCTTGCATCATCTCTTGGCTTAATAAATGAAAGGGTTCCGCACCACCGGTGAAGCAATCGTGAATGATAAAATCATAGGTCTTGTTAAGTTGCTGCACTTGGTAACGCGCATCACCAACAATAACCTTGCCAGTGGGTTTTAAATTGAAGTAGTGTTCTGCGGCAAAGGCCACCGCAGGATCGATTTCTATGGCATCGGTTTTGATGCCATATTTTTGTAGATCAGCGACTAAATGACCCGCGCCCAATCCGATCAATAAAGCCGTTTTGCCTTCGCTATTAAATAATGGCAAATTGCGCACAATGGTTTGGTAGCCTAATAGCCCGGTACCAGTGGGCTTATGCTCAACGCCAATGGTTGAGGCATCGGACATTAACCAACGCAACTCCTTGTCTTCCTGATCAATCACCCTAACCCAGCCATAATGCGTCTCGGCTTCATAAACCACTTTATAGCCGTCCTCTAACGCTTTTTTTTGGTGGTTGTTAACAAGTTGCAAACCAATGATTCCCAACACGATGGCAGAACTCACGATCCAGCCACCCCATTTGTATTTAACGCCCAGGCGGTTTTTTTCGTAGATCGCCAAGCTTAGGGCAAGCGCTATTAGCACAAATGCCAATGAAATAAGGATTGCGTAGGTTCCGAATAACGGCAACAGGAAAAACCCTAATAGCAGGGTGCCAGCGACACTGCCGATCGTGCTAATGGCATATACATTACCCGCCGTTGAGCCCACATTTTCCAGGCGTTCAGTGGCTGTGCGAATAACAAAAGGCCCAGCCATACCCAAAAACACCAACGCTGGCGTAAACAACACGAAGGCGCTGGACAACGCACCGCCGCGCAAACCCAACACATTAAAAAACACCTGCACGGGTTGGCTTAATGGCGGTATCAGGGCAACCATTACTCCTGCGGCAAATACGGCGTGAGGCAAGCGAAACGCGATATTTTTATCAGCGCAATGCCCCCCAATAAAGTAGCCAATAGATAAAGCCAGCAAGGAAACAGACAACAGCGACGACCAGACGACAAGGCTTACTCCATAGTACGGGCCAATAATTCGCGTACCCAGAAGTTCAACCATCATCACCGCAGCACCAGTAATGGTAACCGTACCGTAAAAAACCAGCATATCCAGGGTTTGGTAGTGGGGTTTTTGTTTATTAGATTTCATAATCAGGCCTGTTTAATTATTGTTTTATTACCCAGTAAAACCTTTGCTTTATTCGACAGAAAAACTTTACATGCAGGAATCACCAGTAACCCGAATATTGGTAGGTGCACCACCTTCACCACCGAGTAGCCCGGAAAATTTAAACTTCACGGTTTCACCCGGTTTGATTTCAGCATTCCAATCGAGATATTCCCCGGTGTAAGGGTTATTTCCGGAGAGCGCAACGTCTTCGGCGTCGATAATCATAGATCCATCGTCGTACTGCCAGGTAACAGACCAGCCATTAACTGTCTTTTTACCCTTGTTAATCAAACGGATTTCTCCAGTAAAACCGTATTGGGTCACCCCCGAAATAATATGCTCGCACAATAAAAACTGTTTTTCTGTGGGATGTTCTCGTGGTGGCAACTGCGGTGCTTCGGGCTGCTTAATACTTTCAGTGGTCGATTCAGCACTGGGTATTTTTGTCGGGGTGGCGTCTTGCTGCGGTTGTTGAACGGGTACCGGTGTTGCGACCGTGGGGGAAGTTTTTACGCTTTCTGTTTTATCGGTTAAAGGTATTATTGCTGGGGTTGATACTGGTTGCCTGGGGAAAATTATAACAACGCCCACCAACACTGCAACACCGACAATTAACACAAGCCAAACAGTTTTATTCATGTTAATTCACTGATAAAAATGGAAGTAAGCACCATTTCCCTGGCCCCAAAACAAACTAACCCAGCCTGAGCTGGGTTAGCAAGTGATATCGCTTAAAGCGACAGCTAAGGATAAAGCGACATCCATTTACAATCATCCTTATCGATAGTCGCGTTGGCAATTTTGACCGTTCCAGGAAACTTACGGAACCTTGAGTAATACCGTGCTGCTGTAGTGCAGCACGGCTCGCCAAATCTACGAACTATGACTTACCCAGATGACTAGTTACAAGCACCAACGGTAGTCCAGGAATTGTCGCTACCTGGAACTGACGCGGTGTACCAATTCGCTTTATACAAAGTGTTTTGGTAAACCATCTGATCGCCTGGGTTGGCATGGTTGTACGGACCACCAGACCAATCGCGCGCAGGCCAGTTGGGGTATTCATTTACACCGCTGCAACTGCCACCGCTGCCACCACTGGTGGAAGAACTGCTAGAGCTGCTGCTGGACGAGCTGGAACTGCTGCTGGAAGATGAACCACCCCAGCCGGAAGAACTGCTGGAAGAGCTGGAGCTAGAAGAAGAACTGGAGCTGGAACTGGACGATGAGCTGGAAGACGAGGTACTGCTCGAAGAAGTACTGCTACCACCACCAAAGTTAACGTCCACACAACTGAAGAAGCGCTCCCAGGTGTGCTCGTTGCGGCCCCATTCAGCAAAAATCACATGACGGCCAGAACGGCTGGGCACGTTACAACTTACATTGATGAGGCTAGCGCCCATATCAGCGGAAACGTTACCATTTGAACTGAAGTCACCGAACGGAACCAGTTTTTGATCACAGAAAGGTTCGGCTTCGAAATCGTCCCAGGTAAGTTCACGTGTAGGGTCGAAGCTAAAACCGGGTTTGGTTATCCAGAAAACCAATTCTTCAGTATCGCTAAAGTGCGGACCATAGCTGATGTTCCAAGAGAAGGTTTGCTGGCCAGAGCTGAACGAGGTAACAGGCCAGTTAGCTGGAGTATCGTAGGGCGCAGGATTCCAAGTTTCTCCGTCAAACCCACATACATGCTGGGTATCTTTTACAACTTTACGGCCCTGGTGGTGTGCAACCACACTCATGAAATTGTACCAATGGGAGTTTTGACCACCCTGAGCGCGGTAGTTGGCAAAAGCCTCGTCACACTTGCTGCTTGATGGGTTGTCGGGGTTAACTTCTTTACCACAGTGCTGCTGTCGAGAAGGAGGACTTTCAATATAACCATGGCTGAACGCCATGCTAGCGAAACCCATGAGCGCGAGGGCTGCAGAGGTTTTTATGACTTTAGAAGCAAACATGTGTTTCTCCTGATTAACATTTGGATTAGAAATTATTTTCACCTATTTCCGTCCCGGGAATTTGCCTCGTACACCGCTTATAAGCCGGCGAAGAATGTTATTTTTGTGAGGCGTAATACACCTTGGAATGCACCACCATATTGACTTTAACCGCTCGTATAAAACCGAATTAACTCTTATAAGAGTTAAAAAACGCTACGAGCAAATGCGCAGTAAAGCTGTGTAGCTTCAACTGGGAGAATCTCAATGGAGACAACCTGAACTCATTCCAAAATTATTATTATGTTGTCCTTTTCAGCGCAAAGCCTAGACCAGTAAGCAACCCCGCTCAAGCATTATTCAATTGAGCTGTGGGTTGGTTCCGTATTAACTTAAAATTATTAGAACGCTCGTCTAAGCATCGCACCGCTTATAGTACTGGCAACAAACAATTAAATCGATTAGAAATTTTTATAGCGATATTTACTCCCTTTTATAGTGCGGATAAGCGCAAATAAAAAAGTGTGATATCGCGCAAAAGATGTGTGAAAGAACGCAAAGCCGTAGCGGCCGCAACGCGTTTATACAATGCTGCGGCGTTGTGTCACCTCAATTTAATACGGTTTGCTGTTTTATTGCTTAATACTAAATGCTGGATTTTCTTGGTCAGTGTTAATAGCGCGTATGGGATACGGAATAACAATACCCTCTTTCGCATAGCGTTTATGAAGCGCCTTAATAAATTCCGACTTTATAAAGAAGCGATTGAAATATTCCTGCGCACGCAGCATCACCGTAAAGTTAATACTTGAACTATCAAAAGTGTGGAAAACCACAAAGGTTTCGTAATCCGGTACCCCCCATTTGTGCGACCGCAAAATTTCACGAGCGACTTCCAGGGTAACGCGTTCAACGTGTTCCAGGTCAGAGCTGTAATGCACCCCCACCTCAACCGGTACCGATAACTCTTTTTGTGGATAGTAGTAGTTAATGATTTTTGATTGCGACAATACGCTGTTGGGCATGATGACAACGTTGTTGGGTAACATTTTTATCCAGGTCGAGCGCCAGCCAATCCTTTCCACGAAGCCCTGTTCACCGGAATCCAGCTCAATGTAGTCGCCTACTCGAATGGGTTTATCCACCACCAATTGTACGCCTGAGAAAAAGTTTTCCAGGGTTGGCTGTAAAGCCAAAGCCACCGCCAGAGAGGTAATTCCCAATGAAGCAATAATGGGTGTGATGGAAATGCCCAAGGTACCCAGCAACACCAGCGCACCAATGCCAATCACCAGACCCCGCACAATGCCCTTAATAATTCCGCTGCTGCTACGCAGCGCCTCAGATTTGGTCGTGTAGGTCGTCAATGCACCGTTACTGAAACGATCCACAAATAACACAATGGCGAGCACCAAAAGCAACTGTGCCGACATGGAGCTAAAGCGACTAAGATCAGCATTGGTAATGTGGAAATGATTTAACAGTCGCTCAAACAGCAGTAAATTCACAAGCAAAATAAGGATATTCAGCGGCGCTTGGAGTGATTCCAATAAAAGCGTATCGATATGCAAGCTGGTTGTAGCCACCAGGCGTTTAACCCGCGCCAATAAGAAGCGTTTGATGAGATACATCACAATCGTGGAAAGCAGCACCGTGGCTGCGATGATTACCGCTGGCGGTAGTTGTAACTCATCAAGCATAGCTAAGTTCATAATGTGATTCCTTCAATTTCTGCTGTGACAGGTTCAGCAAATTACGTTCCCTTCAGATCTACAAGCGTACCCAGTGAAATAATAGGCTAGCTATTGTTTTAAGTTAATCCATTAATTTTAACAAGCCCCCAACCCCACAGGCCTGTCAGGCTTCTCCATTTTTTCCCAATTAATTTACACGCTAAATATTGGCACCAGATGCACCGCATTGTCCTTTAACCGCTATAAACGTGAGGTTAAGCTGCAATTGGTGGAACAAAACTCCAATAATCCCACCAATACTCTTCTATACATGTACAAGGACTACATCATGAAAATAAAAATACTTTTGATTTCGTTGTACCTAAGTTGTATTACCTCCGTATCTGCGGAGCCAGCAGTTTTGTATGGTGCCGAGCAATTGCAACACGACGCGTACTACACCTTTGTAAGCGGAGCACCCGCAGTTGCCCAGGAATTTATCGCACAGCAACGCTATGTAAATTTTATTGAACTGCACGGCAAAATTCCCGACGATCCCACCGCCGATCTTGGCGGTGCCGTAGTGTTTTACAGAACCGCCGATTTTCAGGAAAACGGCATCCAAGGTGAATCCATTTACGGTCATTCTGTAAGTTTCTCACACGGCAGTGATTGCAGCGGTTCAACGGTTCCCAGTTTCATCAGCCCCGGTGACTGCTTAATTGCCCAAGGCGATGTATTCACGTCTGCCACTTGGATACATAGCAACGTAGCGCTAGATGTAGGCGAAAGCTATACCATGGTGTTGTACATGTCGCCCCAGGTACAATTAAGTGTGAGTAACAATGACAGCTACCAAGAAGGGGCTTTTTACCAGCTCAACCCAGATGCCGACACTCCTTCCACCCTTGTCGCTGAAGCCATGCCCGACGTCGATTTGTGGTTTCGCCTGGGAGTACTGAGCGAGCCTATTCACCGCACCCCCACTTACGATTACCGAATTTCAGGCCAGTTGGAAAACATTAGTACACATGGCGCAAACCAATTTCCAATACCAACATTCGCTGAAGGCACTCAATACGAAGCCATTTTGTCGGTTGGGTTCGACGGAATAGAAATTTCTGCCGATGCTTTTGCAAACACATTCCTCCCAGTACAAAGCAGTGGCCTGGAAGTGAAACTCGGTGATGAATTTTTCCAATTTCAAGGTGGCATAGTCGCCTTGCAGAACGGCGAAATCGATGCTGCCACCTTCGAACTTGACACCCTTATTCACGGCTCGCTCGGGCGCGGCAACCACAGCAACTACGGCGTGGTAACCCTGGTAGATAACACTGGGGCTGCCTTAGCTTCGAATGAATACAGCGAGTTGCAAAACCTTGCCAATTTTGACCCTATGTTTTCGCAATTGTTGGTGAGTGTTAATGATTACGCGGGTACGAATGAAGAGACAGGCGAATCGACAACGAGCGGTTTTCAGATGCGCTTCAGTGTCGATAGCATAACTGCTATTTCTGAAAATCAGGTATTTGCTGATTTTGAATTGAATACCCGCATCACCAACTTCAGCGCCACAGCAACTGGATTCCAGGATATCCTCCAGGCAGATTGGCGCCTGCTCGCCGCCGATGAAGTGCACTCAGAAACCGCCAGCGGAGAAATATTTAATAGCCCCTATATTTACACCGGTACCCATCAGGTTGAATTAACACTCAGTGATGGGGATGTCAGCCACACCACCCGCCAGTGGTTCACCTATCGCAATACAAAAACCAAGTTGCTACACCCCACAGTGGTCACCCAGACCAAAGACAGCGATGGTGACGGCAGCCGCGATATCTTTATTACCAACCCACCGCAAATCGAGTTAGCCGCATCTACACAGGGGGTGGCCTTTGCTGGCGTGGGGCTTTCAGACCCCACTTTTTTTGGCGATAACGACAGCGGCGATCAGCTCTACCTGGAAGCCGAATTAATCAACCCAGGTTCAGCGGGCAGCATCGTTAATGTGTGGTTGAAAGACTATTCTACCGACAACGCCGAAATGCATATCGACGGGTTGAGTGGTACTACTTGGTTGGGAAGTTTCAAGCCTGAAGATTATGACTTGGGCGCGCAGAGCTTTTTACTCGAGCCCAGTGTTGCGCTGAATGATCCCGAGTTATTGAGACCGGGCGCTAAGACTGCAGTAGTGCTCACCGCAACGGCAGCAGCAGATTCACCGGTTGTACTCGGCGGTATTCAACCGGAACTGGCGTTTTTTGCGATCGAAAAACTTTCGGCGTCTTCCAGCAGTTCATCATCTAGTAGCTCTTCGAGTTCATCCAGTGGTTCGTCAGGCTCATCGACCAGTACCTCGTCTACCACCAGCTCCTCAACAACCAGTTCTTCAACAACCAGTTCTTCAACAACCAGTTCTTCAACAACCAGTTCCTCAACAACGACTTCATCGAGCACATCGTCCTCCAGCTCTTCGGGGATGTCTAGCAGTAGTTCAAGTTCCAGCAGTGGTTTCCCTGGAATTGGATCATCTTCTTCAGGTTCGTCGAGCTCTTCCAGCAGCTCCAGCAGTTCCGCGTCGTCCAGCAGCTCTTCAACGAGTTCTTCCAGCAGCAGTGGCAGTGGCAGCGGAGTTCCCGAACACAATCTGGCGTGCTCACTCGAAATTTATAACGAGTGGGACGATGGAATCTTGGTGGGGGTGGATTTATACAACCCCAACGAGTCACCGGTAAATGGCTGGCAAGTCAGTATTAATGTAAGCGGTAATTTCGAATTACAGGAAATCTGGAATGCCGAGCCAGTAGTTAGCAGCAGCGGTCTGCTTGCTGCACCGAAAGATTACAATGTCACTATAAATCCCGGCTCTAACCTTAATTTTGGTTTTATTTTGAGTAAGCCTGGCCAACAAGCCATGAGTATTTCAGCAACCAGCACTAACTGTACCTTCCAATAACCGGTGTTGAGATTGAGGGGCGCACTGCCCCTCAATCTTTACTTATTGCAGGGGTTTTAAAACTCTATCGCCAGATACGGTATCAATAATAAGCAGGTTACCGTGTAATACTGAAATCAGTACCCGTCTTTCCCTGTCGAGTTCGAAAACCATGGATTGCAGTGACACGCCGCGGCCAATGCTGTTTGAAGCGATGATATGCGACTCTTTGGTAGCAATATCCAATTCAAGGATATCTATTAACGCAAATTCCGGATTCGTGTAGCCATTCTCATTGTCCACGCCGGGCGTACCATCAAAAAAGACGGTCTGCGTATTTTTGTCGTAAACCGCATTGCGAGTAACGAAATACGGGCTTAACGGGCTATAAAGGTCGGTTATTGTACCGTCTCTGTCGAGCAAGCGGAGATAGCCACTACTCCATTCGGTCAGTAGCACGCCATTGAGCGCTTCGTAAAAATCACTCAGAAAGGGTTGTTCCAGTAATTCGTCGGAAT
The DNA here is from genome assembly GCA_007827375.1 of Alteromonadaceae bacterium 2753L.S.0a.02. Lineage (NCBI taxonomy): Bacteria > Pseudomonadati > Pseudomonadota > Gammaproteobacteria > Alteromonadales > Alteromonadaceae > Alteromonadaceae bacterium 2753L.S.0a.02. Next base: position 1,244,391 of record VISH01000001.1, on the reverse strand, counting down.
CGGCATAGGTCGATTCAACAATTGGTGAAATTTCCAGGTTCTGCAAATTCAGCGCATAAATATTATCGTTTATACCACTGTAAACCGGAGCTTGACTCACGTTGACACCAAACAGGGAAAACCAAATGGTGTCGGCATCAGGCATCACTACTGGAGAACCCATGCGAAGACGTAAATCCACATCACCAAAATAATCAAACAAACTCGCCGCGGATAGCAGTGTTTCCGCTTCATCAGTTTCCAGGTCATAGCTAACCAGTATGGGTTCCGGGTTATCGTAGTGGTTGCCTATCCAATCTGACACACATCTGCGGTAAACAATTTTGTTTTCCCAGTCGTATGCGATCTCTCCATAAAGAGGAACCTGCAGGATATCTAAGGCTTCACGCATTTCTGTGCGCTCGCTAATTTCCAAACTCTCGGTATTCAGAAACAGCAGTTCTTCGTTGCTTCGGTTGTAGATCAATAATTGTTGCCCGTCGGGCGCCATGGTCATGGAGGTCACCGACAACGGTTTGTTACTGAGGAAAGGGTCGTCTAAAACGCTAACTGTTAGATCGCTTCTATTTAGGCGATACAGAGACGCATCGCTGTTAACATTAGATACTATTATGGCGGTTTCATCGATCGCTAAAGCATGAAATAGACCCGCAGCCCAATTCACTCCATCGGCCAAAGCTAATGAGTAGTTCATAACAGAATCCGTAGCGAGATCAGCAACCGAAATATCGTTAGATCCTGAATTTTCCATAAAATAAACAGTGCCTTGGTTTGCCGTAACAAATTCGAATTCGGTTAGACCGTTTAGCGTTAAGTCTGAATAAACGAGTTGTATCGTTCTATTGTTTTGCCAATCACTAATTACACTGGATAGATCAAAAGTCGCCCAATAACCACCCATTGGATTATCACGCACTGGCACATATAAAATTGCATCGTCAACAAATATATCGTTTGATGTAATCGGATAGGCAAGGTCGGGCGTTGTTAAATTTATTTGCAAGGCTCTGCTGGAATCGGCTTCCAAAATATGTACAAGCTCATTGGATTCACTGAAAATAAAATGCTTGTCATCCACCCAATGAATCACATCAGAGCCGTCTAACGAACTATTTAGTGCAATTAATTTCGTGGCCTGAATTTCGAGATCTGTTGCAAATACCGCCGTCGTTTCCTGCTCATCTCTCTCACAAACGCTCAGCAAATATTTTAAGTTTCTCGAAAGCTCCAGCCTGACAATTGCATCGCAATCGACTAAAGATTGAAAATCAGCTACTGTAAATAACGTGCTAATTTCTTCTTGTTCTGCAGTTCGCTTTAAAACAGCTTCGCCTTCTATATCGACATAGTAAAAATTACCTTGTCCGTCGCTGGTTCGCGCTGAACGACTGGGAATAAAGCTGTTATGCACAACTAATGTTTTTGTTTCTTTAGTCTCATTGGCCACCAACAACGAGATTCCCACGCTGTTTTCGCCAGCGTTTAATGGCACTTCTGCCGTCCACACTCCATCTTCCTGCAGATTGGCGTTCACACCCGAAACTGAAAGGCGCACATTGCTTAAATCGGGTAATTGCGAGTCATCCTCAGTCTTTAAAAGACCGCGAACAGATATTGCACTTTCGTGACCACCCACATTGGCGTTGTCGAGAGGAAAATGGATTTGGAAGCTCAGGTTCGGTGACTGCACAGAGCCCGAGCTTGAGCTGGAGGATGTGCTACTTGAAGATGAACTTGAACTGGATGAAGTATTTTCATCACTGCTTTCGGTAGACCAGCCGCAGCCGGTTAATACAAGAGTTAACGTTATAAGCGTTGATATAATAAAACGTTTAGAGGTGTGTCCTGTGATCATCAGTGCTTCCTTGAGGAGGGATACAAATAAGTGTTAGCAGGCGCTAGTATACCCACCGACACTTTGCGGCACTGTAATTCGATCAATAGCTTTCACATTTTTTTCATACACTGTCGATCAAGACTTGGTCAGCGATAACTTATAAGCGACCAATGACCGATCGATCATCCGCACGGTTATAGGGTACATACCACAATTCTGTACGATCCAGGGGTGTTGCTTCGCTAAGATTCGCATTGGGAATTTCCAATAAGGTACGCCCATTGAGATTTGCACGGTGCAGCGCTGCACCGAAATAACGATAGAAAATTTCATCGAAACTGCCATCGGCAATAGCCAGTTCCAAACCCTGCCGAATGGCGTTTTTTAGGCGTTTGTTGCTTTTGTTTACGAAGTAATAACACGCGGTGCGGTAGTAGAGTGCCAGGCTGGTGTCGACCACCAAACCATCGTCATTAAACAACGAATCCTCCTGCCAAATTTCCACAACTGAGCGCGGAAAATAATCGGCGCGTTCATTGGCGAGGAGGTGACGCATATTCGCGAGGTCCACACCCGCACGAATCGGCAAGCCGCTTTTCGACAAGATCGCGAGGTCTGGCCAATCAAAACCCTGAACGGCAACTTTATTTTTCAATTCCGGCAGACTGTGGATAGTGGCAAAAACCGACTGATCTTCAGCGCGAATGAAAGGTATGCGCAAACCCACCACGCCTTTGAAGATTGGTATGCGAACCGGTTCCAGGGTATTTTCTAATAATGGCGTGGTGTGAAAAGCGTGAACATCGTATTCGCCCTGTTCGATAAAGCGAATAACACGTCCGGTATTACCCAGGGTGATATCCACCTCGTGAAACTCGAAGTTATCGCCGCTTTTGCGCAGAGCCAGGGCAAGCAATTCTTCAGAATAGGAGCGAATGTATTGGTACTCAGCCAGCTCAGTTCGCGGGCTGCGGATAATCAGTGTGTCATCAAGCGTTTCTGCCTGACCACCGGTAGCAAGCGCTACCAGTAACAGCCAGCAGAAGTACATCAGGATTGTGTGGCTAAAATCTGCCAGATACCGACCAGACTTGCCCATGGTTATGCCTAAAATTTTCCCGCGAAAGCGCTTCGCGCCCCCACAGCAGTAGCGCCGGGTAAAATCTGTCGCAAGAGCTCCTGCCAGCCCCGAATTGTCCTGCCCAAGTCAAAAATGTAGCTTTAGGCGACAGAGTGCATAGATTGCAATCTAACGCGCCAAAAATCAATCACACCAATGTGCGATTTTTGTAATGCAACGCGCAGTATTTGAAATTGCCAATAAGCTAGCCGCGATAGGCTTTCGCCGTTGCCACCCAAGCCTCGGCCTGCTCCAGGCTAAGAGGCTCTTGGGTGTTCATTTTACTCCAGGCTTCCACCAGACTCTGCGGATCGGTGCTCGCCAGTGCGTCCAGCCCTACGATGCCCATACCCCAGAGGATTTCGGCTTTTTTGCCGTCGATGCTCTTGATGCTCATGAGTTCCGCGTTCGCAATCCACTGACTGATGGTGTTGCGTTCCACGCCCACTTTACTGGCCAGTGTGGCCTGCAACCGGGCGCTCTTACCGGCGTGCATGAGGTCGCTCACCGTGTAAATGTGCTCCTGCTGCAGGCGCGAGCCGTAAACCTCACCGATACCTTGAACTTCCTCCACCGGGTCGTAGGGGGTGAAATCCGTTCTTGTCCAGGCATCTTGTGCGGTTTCGCGGGGAATGGGCGTAATGGCGAGATTCACTTTAGATACCTGATGGGGATGCACCTGCTCGCCGGGTTTGATAAAACGGTAATCAATCGTTCCCAAATCACTAACATCCACCGCCACTGTGGCTTCAATTTTGAAGTCCTTTAAGGCAAAGCGGCTGGTTGGATTATTCACTGCGGCGAGTTTATTTTGCAGACTATCGACTGTGTGCGAAATGGCGCTGGTGAATTCATCAGTGCTGCGTTTGTTTTGGTTTTTCAGCGCTTCCAGTTCCTGCTCGAGCTCGGCGTTGCGGCCCTGTAGCTCTGCGACACTGCGCTTTAACACCGCCACTACGGTTTCCAGATTGCTGTTATCGATGTCGCTTTCATCAGCACCGGTAATGGGGGTAAAAACGCCAATTTGGCCTTTATCGTTGCGAATTATGTTGGTTTCTCCCACCACTTGAAAGCGCTCCAATACTTCCAGGTTTCGAACTGCACTGTATTCGGCACGGCTGTCGATGCTGTTTTCCAACGTTAGGTTGGCCATGTTAGCTGTCCTCGTTTTCGGGTTGTTGTGGTTCTTGTTCAGCAACAGGGGCTTCCTTAATGGCTGCCTGACTGTGATGCTGTAGGGACATCCGCAGGGTTAAGCCGGTTTGCACCGCGCTGCCATAGAGCGCTAAATCCGCTTCTTTGGCAGTGGCAGCCAGAAACTCGGCGCGGTCTTGGTTGTTGACCCGCACGTTTTGCACACTGGCGAGCAGTGATAACTCCAGGTCTATGTTGTCGAAGTTAAACCACAGCGGCGGCAATACTGGTTCACCGGGTGGCACTTCCTGAAAGCGACGCGAACGAGTGGTCGCATATTCATCGAGTTTGTCTTGCGCATCGAGCAGGGCATCCACGGTAGTGTTTAGTAGGTCGGCCAGTGGCACTTGGGTTTCACTCATGGTCAGTCGCCTTATTGTTGTCGGGCAAGCGTTGTGACAAGGTCAGGCCGGCGCCCGGCCGGCCTGATGCAGTACCATTTCCTGCAAATAAAACTTAACGACTAAAACTTAATTACCTGAGTTTCTCTGACCAAGCCCAAACGTGCACTTACAGTGGTTTCAATCGCTTCGGTTTCTCCTTCTGCGAGGGTACGTGTAAGAAGTATTTCTACGCGCCCGTCGGTGTCGGTAGGCGTTGCGCTACCGCCGATGTATGTCCAGGGAATGCCATCGGTTTCTATGGCAAGCAGTTTATTGGCGATGGGCGTGCCATCCCTGCGATTGAGTTGCATCATGATGCTCATGGTGCGGGTTTCAGCAGTCGGTGCCTGGATTTCGCCAGGAATGATACTGATGTGTGGCCCACGTATGGCATGCTCTGCTTTGGGGATACGAACATCGTCGCGAGGCTCAAGCAAAGCACTCATACGCATGCGACCCCAGGAAACATCGTCTGCGGTTTCGCGTGTTTGGCTTTGTGAATAACTGCGGTATTGGTGCGTATTCTTGCCAACGCCAAAGATGAATCCGATGCCCGCCTGGCCATAGGTATCCGAACTACTGCTGCTGGAATAATCGCTCTGCTGCGAGGTCGAAAATTCCTTAGCGTACATTTGAGCTTGCAGGCGCACACTGCTCCATTGGTAGAACACTGGGTCTATCAGGCTCAACAACGGAAGTTTGCGAACGTGAGAGATAGAATCCACCAGCTCGCCCTGATCATTGTATTGCTTTTCTTCCACAGCAATGACGTCCACTAAGGTGCTTGCCAGCGCCGAAGTGGTTGCAACTGCGGTATCGGTTAGCGCATCTTGCGTTTTGGCAACGGCCTCACCGGTTTTTTTCAATAAATCTGCAAAAGCGGGGTTGTTCAGTTCATCGGCTATATTTGCTTCCGCAGCGAGATTACGCGTACTGGGAACTAACATTTCTGTACTCATGACTGTCTCCTTAAGTTACCCGGCGTTATAGGGTGACTTCTACCGTGCGTTCAATTTGACCAAGGTTGACGTTGACAGCACGTTTTAGCGGACGACTGTAAAGTGCATTTGGAATGCTACGACGTAGAGTTGCCTTCACGTTGCCACTGGTATCGGTAGTTGTGCCGGAAGCTGGAAGTTCGAGCGCGTAGGGACCTGGATCAATCTCAACATTTACGCCAGAATTCGCTTCACCATTGGCTTTCAACACCTGAATATCGATGTCGACAGAGCGTTCGGTCACCTGGCCGTTGGATTCCACACTTTGGCTATTATTCGGGGTAAGATAAATTTGCGGGCCAACGTTCACCTGCACCGGTGCCCCCAATTCCTGAACATCTCTGGGGCGCAGCGCGGCATCCATGCGAACCTGTCCTTGGGCCCAATCCGCTTCCTGTTCCGAAGTACTTTGCATAAAACTGGAATTCTTACGATCGCTGTGTACCCCAAAACCCAGGAAGCCCCAAAACAGGCCATAAGATTTTGCACTGCTGCTCGCTTGGGTTTTCTGGAAAGACACTCCGCGATCGCGGTCCATTTCGCCCACGCTTAAATCCATTTGCAGCGCCACATGGCTCCATTCATGTACTGTGGGTTTAACGTAGTTGAGCACAGACACTTCCTGCTGAATTAGCTGCGTATTTTCTGCTTGTGGCATGCCGTCATCATCCAATTCCTGTATCACATTGGTGACGATATTGATTTTTTTATCGGCCAGCTCCTTAGCCGATGCGACAACACCGTTATCCAGAGCGGTTTGAGACTCGGCAACGCCCAGACCAATGGAACCGAGTACTTCACCGAAAGTTGGCGCAATCAATTCCATTTCATCCGATGCATCGGCTCCAAAGGGTTCTGCGATAAGATCAGCCTGACGCGCTACTGCCGGAGGTGTGCCAGGAGTGTTAACGATCACGTCGCCAGATAGCGGCGTATCGCTTGGCTTGGAGGTGGTTTTTTTGCTGTTTGCCATGTCGTTCTCCTTACTTTACCTATAACAAAAACGGGGCAAGGCCCCTGGGGCTGCCCAATTACACCAGGCAGTGGATATCCCTGTGGTTGTCCTTATCAATCAGCTCAGCCAGGGCACTGGCTGCGGTCGGTGGAGAAGCGTGTTCAAGCAGGTCGGCAAGTGTGCAGTGCTCAGTGCCGGTGGTCAGATCTTTAACTAGGGCCACAGCCGACTCGGCTCTGGCCTGCAATTTTTTCGCGACTTTTAACGAGGCCTGCATCGCCACCTTCAGTTGCTGGGGCGAAGATTCTGCAAGCTGATGCGCGTAAAGAAGGCCCGACGCGATTAATCGTTTTTCCCGCGCCCTGCCAATACCTTTTAACCATTCCACAGGCAGGCGCTGCTGGTTTGATGTGTCTTCAGGCTGTATGGGTTCAGCTAGATTTGAAAAAACCAGAACGAAGGACTGCGGACCTTGGGGAATATTGTGGCCGTGCACCAACAGCGTGTATCGGCCCGCACCAAGATCCGCATCGATACGCTGGGTGTTGTTGAGCATATCCTGACGATTGCCGTTGCTAAGGTGGTTTCCCCAATACTCGCAATTCTCTCCCAGCAATTGCAGGTGCAGTTGGTTTACCAATGTTTCCCCGGGCGGATCGTACCAACTCAACACAACCACGAAAGGCACGCGCCGCTTCAGCCCAAACTGCATTTCATAACGGTCGCCTGTGTTCAGCTTTTTGGGGTTGTCGAGCAGCACGCGCTCGCCGGGCAAGGCCTTTTGCAGATAACTGCGGCCGTAGCCCGCTATCCACACGGGCAAGGGATTGCCCTCGCTGCGCGACACCACCGGCTCGGTGGCAGAACACAGCAGCGCCTTAAGAGCGCAGCCGCTGGGAGCTTTGCCGAGATGCTCACGCCACGCCTGACGCAGTAATCCGGCAACACCCCCGGCTACCCCGGTAGCCTGACTCGTTCCGCCCATGTACATGTACCAGGGCATGGGGCTGGCCCAGCCCCAACCGGCAGTACGAATTTTTTGCGAGCGTGGCGCCGCGAGGTTGGTGCCAGGAAAACAAATTTCCGGTTTCATGCGGCCATCGCGCGTTGGACCGGTAGAGCTGAATAGCGCAATGTGTTCGGGTTCACCGGAAATGGCATCGCTGCGGGTTTGCGGGTTCGCAAATCGGGTACCATTGCGATCAAACACTTCCCAGTTACCCAAAATACCGACACCCTGTTGCGGCCCTTCACAGGCGCCAATCGTGAGTACATTCTTGGCGCTGGCCGGTGCGTACAAACTACCCGGGTCCAGTTCCCGCTGACGGCTCGAAGCGGTGGCACTGTTGCCCGCAGCAAACAAGAGTAGTTGTTCCGGGTTATCCCATAGAAAATCGTCGACTTCCCAGCTGTCACTGGTGTATTGACCAAGGCTTTCAGTTCCCCACGCGTTTACATGGATAAACGCTCCATATTCGGCCGCCTTTTTATATAAGTCTCGTAGGTCGGCGGGGCGGCCAATCAAATAGAACCCGTTGGCGATGCGATTTTGCCACTGGCTGGCAATTTCCACTTTTTGTTCCATCGCGGTAAACACCAGCTGCGCCGCCGGCGCCAAGCCCTGATAACGACCGCGACTTTTGGAACCGCTGCCCAGGGCTAAACCCGCCACATGAGTACCATGGCCGCTGCTTTCATCGGAGGGGCCATCATTGCCGTTGGGTTCGTTTAAATATGGCGCCCAGGCCGGTCGTGAAGGCCAACTGATGAGTGCGGTTACCCTACCGTTAAAATCAGCATGCAGATTAGCTATATCGCCAGAATCCAAGCCGGTATCAACCACGCTCAGAATTTCACCCTCGCCGGTTAATGGCAGCGCGGCTTCGTGAATTTGTACTTGGTCTGTTGCACCTGTGGATTGCCGCAGGGGGTTGTCGATAAGCGTTGTATCGGCGCACACAGGAAGATCTACCGGGTCGGCCAGCTTCACACCGGAGAGCTTGGCAAAATTCAAGGTGTTAGTGGCGCTATTACAAAATATTTTATAGTCGCTCTGTTCCACGACCTGTGCGGCGGAATTTTGCATCTGTGTTAACACCGACGCGACGTCTGTTTTATCGAATACCACAAGCTCCAAAATGCCGGGAAATTTTAACGCAGACGTACGTTGGTAACGCCGTGCACACATTGCTGCAGTTAACGGTTGAATTGCAATTAATGCTGCGAGTTTTTGGCGACAATCCTCCAGCACTTTACTGGATGTCGGGGTTCGAATGCCTACACCATAGGGCGGACATAAAAACTGAATTTGCAGGTCCAGGTCGCTTAAGGTTTTTTTCCAGGCCACATCAATGGGGCCTGCAAAAAACAACAGGTGTCGTGGTTTTTGAGGGTTAATATCAATTTTATCGGGAATAATTTGTAGCGTCGTGCCAAACACGTTGGCATTCTGCCATTCGGTTTCCTGCCAATTTTTATTATGCGCGCCAATTTTATCGCCAGAAGAAACCAGTAAGCGCCCATCGGTATACTGGTGCAAAATAATATCGCCGGCTGTTATATCGGGTGACGTAATTTGCGAAGTTTTTGCTGAAGAGCGGGACGTGCGAGTAACAGTGGCGCCGGTGGCGCGCGGAGTAATATAAAACATCTGCCACAGTCCGTGTAAACAGGAGTGAATTTATCAACGCCTACCCCGAGTGTAGGCCAAAAAAACACCTGTTCAACGTAAATTACGCCGTGCAGTTAAAATATTGGCGCGCACAAATGCGCAACACTCTTTACGACATCAAAATTAAAAATACGCCATAGTGCACGGGTGTAACGCGCAATGATTAAATCCTTACTCAAGGAGTAAAAATGATAAAAATACGCTTCATAAAACCGCTTTTTTCTCGGTCACAAAACGCTAAAAATTCATGTGATACGCCAACACCGGAACGCCATTCAGCGCATCAATGGACAAGCTGCTTTGCGATTTCGAATCCACATATAACTTGATACCGTAAGCGCTCACAGCAACGACACCAACCCAGGCTAATAGTTGCTGATCATGAGGGTCATCCTGTTGATGTTTTATCGCCAGAGCCCCTGCGGTCAAAGCACCCAAAATAAGATAGGGTCGGTATTGGGAATTGGTTGTTTCCTGGGGTTCGGGCATATATTGCTCTGCGCATGCGAGCTTCGCCAACATCACAAAACTAAGTGGCAAGACATATTTTAATTTGTACATAGAGCGATTCAATGCAGGTTAGAGATAAAGCTGAATAAACTAGCGCCTAGCAGAATAGCAAAGCAAGGTAATGTGTTTTGTTAACTTTTATTACCTTTTATCGTTAAAAAATGAGAGCTTCGGAAGTTTTACACAGAGCCTCTAGTGGGCTTCTTTTGCAATCGCGAGATTAAACTGCTTCACCAGTTGCTCAGAAATGTTTTTTGACAACATTAAATGCATAGGCTCCGGGCTGGACTCTGAAATTGAACTCATCGATGCGTGAGGTAAATTTTTTTCATTTGAAGCGCAACTGTCTTTTCTACAACAAAGCCATCAATACGGTGCATTTGTAACATGTTTTGCATTTGATCATCGCATTGCACATCAACGCGTTTAAAACTCGTATTATTCGCATGAATAAATGCATTAAGTTCTATTCCGTAGTAAAAACCAAGAATAGTCCCTAACGATTTAATTCCGCCAACGTTATTTTTTGTGCTAAGCCACTCGCTTAAAGAAATGCTTTTCGCATTTGTTGCGTCGTAGGATAGCAGTACAAACTCTTCGAACCGAGAGGGCTGTGAAAAATACACAAATTCGCTTCTCTATCCCAGATAAATCGTGGCTTATTGCGCGGCCAGCACGCGCTCCGGCTGACCTTTTTCGTGAATGCGAAATATCAACAATTCCACCCCAATCGCGCCGGTAATTGCAGTATGAACCTGTTTCGCCGGTATGTTCACAAGTTCACCTTTTTTATAGGCAATCTCTGGTTTATCTAATTGCCAAAGAGTGACTTCGCCATCCAAGAGGTAGGCAAACTCCTCACCCGGGTGCCAGTGTTTCGGCAGAGATGTGTGCGCAGGAATAGAAACGCGGCTAACCCTTACCTGGGTTCCCGGTGTGCTTTGCAATTCCGTTGCGAGGAGTTGTTGCAGCAACACATCATCCGAAGCAGCGGAACTTAGTCCGCTCACCATAAAGCAAAATAGTGCCAGCAGTATTTTAACCGTCATGTATTAATTCCTCTTTTTTCGGGGAGATCAGTAGATGATTGGCGACCGGCCGCTCCCTTCCAGGAATTTTGGTGTGAATCGGACGATTCAGCATTTCAATGCGACCATTCAAGCGGGCAACCATGGTCACCGAACCCCCACCGTCGAGCTCCACGGCAGTGTCTACGCCAAACGACAGCAAACGAACCGCCAACTCATCTAAATCCAAACCCATACTGTAGCGTGGCTGTTTGCCATCTACCGCGACTAGAAACAGCGTTTCACGGTTCTTGGAAAGCCCCAGGGCAAGCCGGGGATAACGCCGGCCTTCGGGTTCCGCCAGCACGTCACCGTCTTTCAGCAACCAGGATTTCGCCGACACCACGAAGCGCGTCTGCGCCACTTGTGTCTCGTTAAAAGATGCGCTGAAAGTAAGCCCGCACTGTTTATCAACAATCACCAATGGCCAGTTTTGTAGCGGTTTACCATAACGCTTGCCGCGCAAAAGGGCGTAGCCGACCAAGCGAACCCCATCCCCCTTGTGGGGGTAGTAATTAAAAAGATGCTTGTCCTTGAATGGGCTGAAAAAACTGGCGTTGCTCGCTAACACGGCCTCGCTTTGTCGCAGGCGCGCGCTGGTGGTGTCGGCGATAAAAGGCGCTGATCGGTCATCGCCAGAGCGATAATCCACATCCAGGCAATAATCCCGAAGGGGAATCTCTGCGATATGCAGCACTGCCTGGGTGTTATCGAGCACCTCAACCAGACGCGAGTAGTGAATGCCCTCAATTTCTGTTTCGATGCTATTAAGGTATTTTGCTGTCGCAAGGAAATACCCGATATAAGCAGTTAGTGCCAGGGGCAAACAAGCCAAAATCGCCACAACAATGGCTGTGATAAATGCTTTTTTAGAGGACTTCAATCGCCTGGGCAGCACAAATGCCGTCGTTAACAGCAACACCGATACAATAAGCGCAATATAAAATGTAGCGAGCATAGACCTTGGATATTCCTATGTGAGCCTCAAATACCTTTAACCCAGCTCAGGCTGCAAGCACCATGGGCATGGGAACAGTCGCCCTATTTGATGGTCTTAAATCCACCGCTGCGGTTTACGCGTGCATAATAACAACGCCATCTGGCAGGAGCCCCCATGAGTGATTATTGCTTCGATGATTTTCGCTTCAACACCAAGAATCATCGTCTTTCAAAGCAGGGAGAATTATTACCACTTCGACCGAAAACCGCGCAACTGTTGGCTTTGTTTATTCAAAATCCCGGTCGTTTGTTCAGCAAACGCGAGTTGATCACCGAAATATGGGGTTCACCCAACGGCGAAGAACAAGGCTTGTTCCAGCTAATAAGCGAACTGCGCAAGTTACCTGCGCAATACGAACTCATCCGAACTCAACCCAACCAGGGCTACTGCTGGGTGGCTAACACCCGCGAAGTGCGCCACCGACGAAAATATCTGTGGTTGAGCGCAGCTGCCGCTGCCTGTTTACTGGTTGGTGTCGTTACCGCCTTAAACTTTGCCAAACAACCCGAACCCTTCAGGGGAATGCCTGGGTTACAAGCGCTCTCTGAAGGTGCCCTATCGTTGCAGGGCGGCAACCCTAAAGAGGCAGGCGAATGGCTCACATTTGCGCTAACGGAAAACCCACAATCTCTGGAGGCCCGTTTGCTGCTGGCCGAGAGCCTCTATCAACAGGGGCGCCTTGTGGAAGCCAGCGATTACCTGAGGCCGGTGCTCGACGACCACGCCGCTTCGCCATTACACCCAAGTAGTTACGATAAAATGGTTGCCGCCGAATTGATGAGCCGAATCTACCAGCAAAACGGGAAACTGGAACAGGCTCTGGAATTTGCACGCAAGGGTTTACACGAAAATGTCCAGGCACAGTGCACCGTGGCCTTGCTGGATGATCGTATCAGCTACCTTGAAAAAGTTACTGGCGAGGCATCCGACAGTTCACTCTCTTCGGCGGTTGAGGCAAGCTCTAAAAAAACACAAGACCCCGAATACAACACCTATTGTAACCAGCTCCAACCACAATCAGTCATATTTGATTGGTTACCGTTAGGACACTCTGCAGCCAAATCCTTCCGTAGGGCCTTATCGCAACTTTCTCTCGGCGTATCAAGCCATTCCTAAGGTATTGTTTTTTCTGATTTTATAGAAAATTTTAGATGTTTTTAGTGGATTTATAACAGCCCCACCGAACACACTTGTTGCCACTGCGACCGACAACCTGGAGCAACACGTGAAAAACTATCTACCCGCTTTATTTGTACTGGGCATGTCTACCCAACCTTGTGTTGCAGAAACCACTGACGAAAAAATTCAAGAATTTTTTGGCGACACACCGGTTTCCATTAAAAACTACAACTCGCACTTCAAGCAGATCAACATTGGTACCAAAACCTATTTCGCCTCTGTTGACGGCAAATACCTCTTTGCCGGCCCGATATATGACGTGGCTGCGCAGCAGGATATTGTGGCAAACGTCGACAACGAACGTCGTCAGGCACGCCTCGCGCAATTACCAGACGACTGGAAATTGAGCTACCCCGCCACTGGTGAAGTGAAGCACGAAGTGACTGTATTCACCGATATTGACTGCCCCTTTTGCCGCAAAATGCACAACCATATGCAGGCCTTCAACGACCAGGGCATTACCGTGAATTATGTGATGCTGCCACGCGCGGGTATAGGTTCCGCGTCCTATCAGAAGGCAGTTGCCGCCAGCTGTGCGACAGAACCCACAAAAACTTTCACCCAGGCCATGAATGGCACGGAGATTAGTCATAAAAATTGCGATAACACCGTAGCAGAGCAATACCAACTGGCTCAGGAGCTGGGTATTCGCGCCACACCCGCCACCGTACTCCCCAACGGCAAACTGCAAATGGGCCTGATGGCGCCCGAGCAGTTGCTGCACCTTCTTGAATCTCAATAGCTTGAATCCCAATAGCGCACTTTAGACTGGGAGGTCATCACCAAACCCCTAAATGGGGTTTGGTGATTTTTTCACTGCAAGCTTTTCGCCGACGGCTTACATTAATCAGCAATATGGCGCCTATACTTATAAATAAATGTGATGAATTCCACACTTTAGTTTGAAAAGAAGTATTGGACGCCTTCGGTTATGCCTTTTATCTTTTAAACATATTGTTTATATGTTGATCAATCGGAGATTGACTATGTCTGACGCCGCCGCAATTCCTTTTAACTCCTGGGTAGTACAACCCGGGAACCACCGCTTGTTGTTAAGAATTAAGGACAAGCTTTGCAGCTTTTTGGAAAAGGATGTTGAGATTCGCTCCTGGGCAGACGTGTATGGTCTGTTTGAAGAATCCTTTCAAAAAAACGAGAAGAGTAAGAAGTGGTTTCAACCGCTTTTCGTGGTGCAGCCACCCACCAGCAAAAGCGGCGCGAGCCCACATCAAATACGCCTGTATCGGGGCGCCTTTGTTGACCCCAGTGTTTTACAAAACCCAGACCCGAGCCGCAGTAAACAAATTACTTATCGCGGTCAAACCATGACCGTGGAAGCAAAGCCCCAGGAACAGCTGGCTGCAGCGCCCAAAAAACCCCGTATGTATCGGGGCGTGCGCATCAATTAAGCACAGTACACTCTGGCCTATAATTCCTAAAGCGCCCGGTGTCGCCGGGCGTTGTTCAACAGAGACAAGAGTTTGGAACCCTAACCTCGAGGCGTTAACAGCAATTCGTGGCGATCCTGATCGATTTGGAAGTGAAACCGGCTCAATACGTTCATCCCCAATAATCCGTCAATATCATCGCCAAAATCCACTCCCTGAACGGCAATATTGAGCTTGGCAATCGCGAACTCGCCGAGGTTGGCACGCTCCACTTCCATCAAACGCCCGCGCGCCACGCCATTGGCGGTATTGAAATAGCGCCAGCCGAGGTCGCTCCAACCGTCGGCGCTTATCTGTCGACCAAAAGCTCTGTCGTTAATCATGGTGATGCTGGCGCCGGTATCCAGCATCAGCTTAAGGGGCTCGCCATCGTTGAGCCTGAGTTGCACCAGATAGTGATTTCCAATGGGCTTTAGGGGAACGCTGGCAGCAAAACCCGGTTTTGCGCTGGCTTGGTAGCGGCCGTTGTCACTCCACAGTTGCTTCAAATCCAGGGCTTTTTTTCGCCAGGTTGGGTTGTTGGAAATTTCATCGAGGAGTTGGAATGCGCTGCGCTCATCGCCCTGCGTGAGCAGCAATTCCGCGTAGCGGTACTTATCACCGGCACTGGCCACATCGAGCTGATCGAGTTGTTCATAAAAGTTGCTGAGTTCATACCACTCTTCGGCAGCGGCCAGGTCAGCATCGTAGCGAACAATAAACTTGTACATTTGTTCTTTAACCTGACTGCGCTGATAGCTGCTGTTGGCGTAACTTTCTGCCTGAATATAAGTGTGTAACGCTTCGTTTATGTAGCCCATGGCCCAGTGGTATTGCGCCATCAGCAACAAGGTGTCGATATCGTTGTAGCGGTAGTTCAGCCAGTTTTCCGCCAAATCCTGGAATAATTGCAATTCACTGTTGGCCAGTTTTAGTTCGAGATGTTCGTGAACAACGGCGCGCCAACGTTCCAGTTCACCACTGCTCACTGTGGATTCGTTGGCGATATAGAAGTTAACCGCCTTTTGATACTTATTGCTTTCAATTAACACCCGAAAACTGTCAAGTCGCGGGTTGGCAGTGGGGTCGGGCGTTGGCGGGTCACTCGGATAGGTAGCAATATCTGCCACAGACTGAGCATCAGATTCCGATGAAAACACGGGAATGTAGTTATCTTTTTGCACCACCACCTGGGTCACCGGTGGTAATCCGGAATTTGGCACCGGTCTAAGCCAGGCGTGCGCCAACCAACCCCCAGCAAAGGCGATTACAATCAGGGTGAAATTTTTGAGCAGGGTTAGCATGCATGCCCCTCGGAGCCAAGGCCCCAAAGGGCCGTTATCTGAGCTTATTCAACACCGGAAGGACTTCCGGCTCAACGCCGCGCCATAGACGAAAAGATTCCGCCGCCTGCCCTACCAGCATACCCAAGCCATCGCTGTATTTCTTGACACCCATATCTCGGGCAAATTCCAAAAAGGGCGTTAGCTCCTCGCCATACATCATATCGTACACAGCAGTGTTTTCGCCGAAGCAAGCAAAGTGCACGGGTGGCACATCACCACTTATACTGGCCGACGTGCCGTTAATAATAATGTCGAAGGGTTCTGAAGGAAGGTTGTTATAGCTGTAACCTGCGACCTTCCCAAAAGCACTGAATTGTTCTGCAAGTTCTTCGGCTTTGGAGCGTGTGCGATTGGCGATGGCTATCATTTGCGGATTCTGTTGCAGCAACGGCAACAATACCCCGCGCACCGCACCACCAGCGCCTAATAGTAAAATCTTACCGGCCTCAATGGGCCACTCCAAACGCTGCACAATATCGTGTACCAAGCCAGCGCCATCGGTGTTATCTCCGATAATTTCGCCATCTTCGAGTCTCGCCAGGGTATTCACTGCACCGGCCAGCTGGGCGCGGTCGGTAAGGAGCTGGGCAAACTGAAAGGCATCTTGCTTGAAGGGCACAGTCACATTGGCGCCACTGCCACCGTCTTCAAAAAATTTTTCTGCTGCCGCAGCGAAGGCATCAACCTCAACCAGCTCACGGGTGTACTCCAAATGTTGTTGGGTTTGTTCGGCAAACGCCTGGTGTATTTCAGGCGATTTGGAGTGTTCGATCGGGTTGCCGAACACACAGTAGCGGGCTACATTTTCTGTCAAGTTAACCACTCCCTGGGCTGTAAGTAATAATCGTAAAGCTCGGCTTCGGGGCTGCCGGGCTGGGGTTGCCAGTCGTATTCCCAACGCACCAGTGGGGGCAACGACATCAGAATCGACTCAGTGCGACCACCGGTTTGCAAACCAAACAGGGTTCCACGGTCATACACCAGATTAAATTCCACATAGCGGCCGCGCCGATACAACTGGAACTGCCGCTCACGCTCGCCGAACGGAGTATTTTTACGCCGCTCAACAATCGGCACATAGGCTGCCGTGTAACTATCGCCAACGGCTCGCATAAGCGCAAAACAGCGTTCAAACCCGCCTTCGTTGAGATCATCAAAAAACAAACCACCAACGCCCCGTGGTTCATTACGATGTTTAAGGAAAAAGTACTCGTCGCACCATTTCTTATAACCAGTATAGACGTCACTACCAAAGTCTTCACAGGCCGTCGCTGCGGTTTGATGCCAATGCACGCAGTCTTCGCGGTTACCATAGTAAGGCGTGAGATCGTAACCACCACCGAACCACCAAACCGGTTCAGCGTCGTCTTTCTCTGCAATGAAAAAACGCACATTGGCATGGCTGGTAGGCACGTAGGGATTATTCGGGTGAATAACCAGGGATACTCCCATGGCTTCAAAGCGGCGGCCTGCCAATTCGGGGCGGTGTGCTGTGGCTGACGCGGGGAGCTTGTCACCCATCACATGGGAGAAATTTACTCCGCCCTTTTCAATAACCGCACCATTACACAATACCCGGCTTTCACCCCCACCGCCTTCAGCGCGCTCCCAGGTATCACGCACAAAATGCTGCTCGCCATCCACAGTTTGCAGGGCGTCGCAAATGCGGTTTTGGAGGTCTTGAAGGTAGGCTTTAACGGCGTTCTTATCGGGCGGAGTAGTTTTGACCATAGAAATACCAGTAATTGCTTGGACTAAGCGCGAATCACACGACCGGTGCGCAAATCGCGAATTACCGAGGGGGATGCACTAGCACCAATTCGACCCGCAGCATATTCAACACGTTTACCGAAATATCGACGAACATCGGTGCTAGATCTCGCTGGTTTTAGCGCCTGAGGGTTAGCGGAAGTGGATACAATCGGGCCACCAAAGCCTTCGCACAACGCTTTCACGACCGGGTGGGCCGATACCCTCACCGCGATAGTGTCGTGAACTCCATGAACACAGCGCGGCAGGCGGTTATGATGTGGCACTAACCAAGTGTTGGGGCCAGGCCAGGTTTCCAGCAGTTGTTGGTGCTGATTGGAGTCCAGGCCTTCGAGTAACCAAGCGATCTGCGCCGTATTCGCAGCAACTATAATCAACCCCTTATCGATATGACGCTTCTTAAGCTGCAGTATCCGCTGTACCGCGTGCTGGTTCCAGGGGTCGCAACCCAGACCCCACACGGCCTCGGTAGGGTAGGCGATGACAGCGCCGCGATGGAGTGCGGCAACACATATTTTTATGGCAGGGTGAACAAGGTAGTTCAATGCAAATGCCTGCTAATTATTAGCGATTTTTTAACTTTTCCTGCAGGGCCGCGTCTTTAGCCTGTACCTCTCTGGCGTTTTCCGCGCGTTCATCCACCAATTTTTGATGCATTTTTGCATCCGCAACGCCCATAATCTGGGCGGCCAAATAGGCAGCATTTTTTGCACCCGCCTTACCAATAGCGACCGTGGCCACAGGAATACCACCAGGCATTTGCACGGTAGAAAGCAGCGCATCCAGGCCGTCCAGAGAACCGTCGATAGGAACACCAATCACCGGTTTGAGAGTGGTGGCAGAAACCGCACCCGCCAGATGAGCCGCCATGCCGGCAGCACATATAAACGCAGCGCAGCCGCGTCGGTCAGCATCAACCACGTAATCGTGAGTTGCCTGGGGAGTACGATGCGCGGAGGTAACTTTGGCTTCGAATGTAATGCCGAGTTTTTCCAGCACACTAAATGCGGCTTCCATAATCGGCAAATCGGAGTCTGAACCCATCAAAATGGCTACAAACGGTTGGCTCATAACGGTTGGCTCCATGTATCGTATCAATGCAAAAAACGCCGCAAAAACTGCGGTTTTTACGGCATTTTTTGGCAATCAGATGAAGAGGCCGGGCAAGTTACTCTAATTGGCTTTAAAGGACAAGTCTGGAATCGGGTTGGGCTTGAGACGCATATAACCCGTGCCTACGTTGGCAACCAGGCCTTTGAGTTCAAGCGTAAGCAAGCAGGCCATCACGTCGCCAACCGGCAATTGGGTTCGTTCTGCGATAACGTCGATGGGCGTTGCCTCGTAGCCGAGTTGTTCGAGAATAGTGGCTTCTTCTTCGGTGGCGACAATTTCGGACTGTTGCGGCTCATCGGCGACTTTGTCGAGATTGAGTTGTTCCCACTGCAAACGCAAAAATCCCTGAAGCTCATCGACGATGTCTTTGGCATCCTCCACCAGTTTCGCACCTTCGCGAATTAACTGATGGCAGCCTTTTGCCAGTGGGTTGTGTATCGAGCCGGGAATGGCAAACAACTCACGATTCTGTTGGATGGCATAGCGCGCCGTAATCAATGAGCCACTGCGCACCGCAGCTTCCACCACCAGAGTGCCGTAGCTCAAACCGCTGATAATACGATTGCGTTGTGGGAAGTTCGCCGGAGTTGCGCCCGTACCCAAGGGAAACTCACTGACCAGAGCCCCGCCAGATTGCACAATTTGATCGGCAATTTGCTTATTGCGCTGCGGGTAGACCTGGTCGATACCGGTACCCAATACGGCGATGGTTTTGCCATGTGCAGCCAGGGCACCCTGATGCGCGGCTGAATCGATGCCGAGTGCCAAACCACTGGTGATTGCAAAGCCGGCGGAAGCCAGTTCGCGGCTGAATTCAAATGCAGAGCCTCGCCCAGAAGGCGTTGGATTACGACTTCCAACCACGGCAACCTGAGGGAAGGACAACAACGAAGAGTCGCCCGCCACATAGAGTATCGGGGGTGGCCGTTTTATCTCGCGGAGTAACTCAGGATAGTGTTCGTGGTCGGTATCAAGTAACTCGATATTGTGATTATCGACCCACTCCAAATCGGCCTGCATCAATTTGAAGAGCGGAGAATTTTCCGCTTGATGCTGAAAGGCACGCAACATGTCCAGCGCTTCATCAGAGAGAATATCGGCGAAATCTTCAGGAGAGGAGTTGAGAATGCTGAGCGCGCTGGGCGAGCGCTCCATAAGCTTCCAAAAGGTACCGGCGCCAACACCGGGCAGGTATTGGAGCAGTAGCTTTTGCTTTACCACACTTAACATGATTAAACGACCGTCCGTGGGCTTTTAGATGTAGGTTGATGCTAACAGTGAAACACCGTGTTGTCACTGTTAGCTTCGCTATAAGGTTAGACGAGTTTAGGGGTTTGTCACACGATCAGATACTGAGATACCGCGATAGGCTTCTAAAACCAAACCAAGACTCACTTTATCAAACACCCGAAACACCATCATGATGCCGGCTCGCTCATCGGGAAGTTGCACGCGTTCCTGGGTCACCCGATCAATAATCTTGCCGCCGCGCTTATAAATGGCCAATACATTACCAGCGCTGAGCCCTTCGCGGGCACCTCGGTTAATAATCACAACGTCGAGATTTCCCACCTGATGCACACCGCCCTCAACCGAAAGAATCACGCCATTAATCTCGCTTCCGGGGGGTGAGGGGTAGAAAGTTGAATCGATGGCGCGCTCATCCTGTCGCAGCAAACGATCGCCCGCGCGGATTTCTTCGGTGGTTCGCGACACCTTTAGGGTGGAAACCTCCCCTTCGGATTTTTCGAGCGAAGCAGTACCTATGTCTTGCGCCAACACGCCGAGCTTTTCTTTGGTGACTGGGTCTACAAATACTTCGCCTTTACGGTAGATACCATAAATTTGTTTGCCATTTGGAAATTCACCGCGGGCATAAAGGCGGTCGCCCGCGCCAACAATCAAGTGCGCATCCATTCCCGATAACACGTAGGGGGCGCCCTCCATTTCCGGGCCATCCACGACGCGGCTGCGTGACAGGAAGCTGTTAATTTTATCCAGCGGAATGGTCTCAATAGCCTCACCGGCGGAAAGTACCCGCGCTTTGGGAGACATCTTGTACACCCGGCCGTCAGTTTCCAGCGTAAGGCGGGGTTTGCCATCCATGTAGATGAGGCGAATAACATCACCCGGGTAGATAAGGTGTGGGTTTTCGATCTGGGTATTTACATGCCAAATCTCCGGCCACATCCAGGGATTCTTGAGAAAGGTGGCAGAGATATCCCAGAGGGTATCGCCTTTCACAACGGTGTGGGTAGAAGGCACCGGGTCTCGCAATTCTGGTTCTTCAGCCAAACAAAAAGGGTTGGCCGCAACAAGCAGAAGGGCGGCAAGCAGGCCTGACAGTTGCTTTTTCATCTCGAGAATCCTGTTCAAATCGGCGCAGAGGTCCATTCGCGGTTGGCAAAGTGCTGGACTACAATCACCGGCTAACCGTTATAATAGTTTATGAACCCCGGTCGGTCGCAGGTAAGTGCCATTAAAAGCCGCTTGCGACAAACCATTGAAAAACAGTATAACTCCTGTTTGATCATAATGTTAGCAGCGAAAGTTAGCTAGTTACTAGAAGTTTGTCACGTAATGGCTTTGTTATCCATACTGGAATTTCCCGATCCCCGCCTGCGCACCGTTGCAAAACCGGTGGAGCTTGTCGACGACCGCATTCGAACCCTGATCGACGACATGTTTGAAACCATGTACGCCGCACCGGGCATTGGGCTCGCGGCTACCCAGGTCAATGTGCACGAGCAATTGATCGTAATGGATATCAGCGAAAATCACGACGAACCTCAGGTGTTTATCAACCCCAGTATCGAAATTCTCGACGAAACACTGTTCGATTATGAAGAAGGCTGCCTCTCTGTGCCGGGTTTCTACGAGGAAATTACCCGACCACAGCATGTGCGCGTGACAGCTCTCAATCGCGACGGCGAACAATTTGTGATAGAACCCGAAGGCTTGCTGGCCGTGTGTATCCAGCACGAGATGGATCATCTCCAGGGCAAGCTCTTTGTAGACTACATCTCTAATATCAAGCGCCAACGCATTCGCAAGAAACTCGAAAAACAACAGAAAGCACGCGCTTAAAAACCGCCAGCCAATACGCCACTCATTACAAGGTCAGCAGTGAAGCCACACGGACTCAAGATTCTCTTCGCCGGAACACCCGAATTTGCCGCATGTCACCTGGAAGCGCTGCTATCCAGCCACCATGAGGTAGTGGCAGTCTATACCCAGCCAGACCGCCCCGCGGGGCGCGGTAAGAAACTCACCCCCAGCGCCGTTAAAGCGCTGGCGTTACAACATAACATTACGTTATACCAGCCACCATCTCTCAAGAATGCCGAAGCACAGCAAGAACTGGCAAACTGTGGCGCGGATGTTATGGTGGTCGTCGCTTACGGTCTTCTGCTACCCAAAGCGGTATTAGAAACTCCCAGGCTCGGCTGCCTCAATGTACATGGTTCAATACTGCCCCGCTGGCGCGGTGCTGCGCCCATTCAGCGTGCCATTGAAGCCGGTGATACGATATCCGGCGTTACCATTATGCAAATGGATGAGGGCCTGGATACCGGCGCTATGTTGCTTAAAAGTGAATGCCCAATTGTCGATACCGATACCTCCGCAGACCTGCATGACCGCCTTGCGGAACTGGGTCCGCCAGCGCTCTTGGAGACACTCAACAATCTCGGGCAATTGGTTCCTGAGCCACAAAACAACGAGCAGGCAAACTACGCCCGTAAAATAGAGAAAGCTGAAGCCGAGATCGACTGGCGAGCCCCGGCGATTGAAATTCAACGCCGCATAAGGGCATTTAACCCCTTCCCCATTTGTTACACCACGTTGCCAAACAATGAACGTTTGCGAATTCATACCGCACAGTTTTTGGATATAGCGGGTGAGCCCGGTACCGTAATAAGCGCAGACAAACACCAGCTAGTGGTTGCCTGTGGCGAAGGCGCCTTGGCGATCACCCATCTGCAACTGCCGGGCAAAAAAATCATGAGTGCCGCTGAATTTGCCAATGGTCACAGCCAGCTGTGTCCCGTTGGCACGTGCTTGGGAGCCGTGGATGGTTGACATTCGCGCCCAGGCGGCACTTACCCTTGGCGAAGTACTCAGTAAACACTGCTCGCTAAGCGCTGTATTCGAGCAGCGTATAAGCACGCTGGAAGCGCGTGAACGCGGCCTGTTTCAGGAATTGTGTTTTGGCACCTTGCGCTGGTTGCCGCGTTTGCAATTTTTTACTAAGAGCCTGCTTAACAAGCCACTGCGCAACAAAGATCAAGATGTGCACGCGCTGCTGTTGCTCGGCCTCTACCAAATGGAATATCTGCGGGTACCCGATCACGCTGCCATATCAGAAACCGTTAATGCCAGTCGCAGCCTAAAAAAGCCCTGGGCCAGCGGCCTGTTAAACGCTGCTTTACGCAATTTCCAGCGCAATCGCAGCGATTTATTGCATAAAGCGCAACTTAATCCCGAAGCGAGTTTTAGTCACCCCTTGTGGTTGGTGGCAAAGCTGCAGCAGGCCTGGGGCGCGCAAGCCAGCGCTGTTATGGCGGCCAACAATCAACAAGCGCCAGTATGCCTGCGGGTAAATACCTCGCGAATCAGCCGCGAAGCGTATCTCGCCAAACTCCAGGCCGCCGATATCCCGGCCATGTTACTCAGCAACAGTCCCCAGGGTTTACGCCTAAAAAGTTCTGTCGATGTGGCAAGCCTGCCCGGTTTCTCAAACGGAGAAGTGTCAGTACAGGATGAAGCGGCACAATTGTCAGCAGCACTCTTGGAGTTAGAACCAGGGCAGCGGGTGCTGGACGCCTGTTGCGCTCCGGGCGGCAAAACTTGCCATATACTCGAATCCGAAACGGCTCTGCAAGAGCTGATCTGCCTCGATCTCGACGCGTCGCGAATGGCACGCGTGACAGAGAACCTGCAGCGACTGCAACTTAATGCCACGCAACATATTGGCGACGCGGCTTCGCTCAATTGGTGGGATGGCAAACCCTTTGACCGCATTCTGCTGGATGCGCCCTGCTCGGCCACTGGCGTAATACGTCGTCACCCGGATATAAAACTGCTGCGACGCGAAGACGATCTTGCTAAGCTTTCCGCCTTGCAGCAAGGCATTTTGAGCAACCTTTGGCACACACTCGCGCCTGGCGGTATTCTGGTTTATGCCACCTGCTCGGTTTTACCGCAGGAAAATTCCGAAGTGATACAAGCCTTTGTAAGCACACAGCATGATGCCGAGCACTTGGTCATTAACGCCGCCTGGGGGTTCGAGCAAGCCTTCGGGCGACAGTTGCTGCCGCAAGTCGAAGGACACGACGGTTTCTACTATGCTCGTTTGAAAAAGGCTGAGGCATAACGGCCAAATGGGGCAACCATGAAAATCATCATTCTCGGCGCCGGTAGGGTCGGCGGTACTCTGGCGAGCAATCTTGCCAGTGAAGCCAACGATATTACTGTGGTTGACCGCAACGAAGCCTATTTGCGCGAGCTGCGCGATCGTATCGACATAGGCGTGGTCGCCGGGCACGCTTCACATCCAGATGTTTTGCTGCGCGCCGGTATTGAAGACGCCGATATGTTGATTGCGGTTACCGGCGTCGATGAAATCAATATGGTCGCCTGCCAGATCGCCCACAGCCTATTTCGCACCCCCACCAAAATCGCCCGCATTCGCTCACAGGAATATGCCACTCACGAAGGTTTGTTTTGCAAAGACGCGGTACCCGTCGATGTAATCATCAGCCCGGAACAAATTGTTTCCGAATATCTGTTCCGCCTTATTGAGCAGCCAGGCGCGCTACAGGTGCTGGATTTCGCTGAGGGTGACGTGCAACTCGTTGCGGTACGCGCCTATTACGGTGGCCCGCTGGTGGGTCAGGAATTGCGTTTTTTGCGCAAACACATGCCCAATGTCGATACACGCGTAGCCGCCATTTATCGCCGTAATAGGCCAATAATGCCAACCGGTTCGACGGTGATCGAAGCCGATGACGAAGTTTTCTTCATTGCCGCGAAAGCGGATATTCGTTCGGTGATGAGCGAGCTACGGCGCCTGGACCGTCCTTACAAGCGCATTATTATTGCCGGGGGTGGCAATATCGGCCAGCGTCTCGCAGAGCAGTTGGAAAGCAATTATTCAGTAAAAATCATCGAAAACAACGCGGCCCGCTGCCTGGAACTTACCGAACTGCTAAGCAAATCCATTGTGCTACAGGGCAACTCATCCAATCAGGAGCTGCTGGCCGAAGAACATATCGAAGACACCGATGTTTTTCTGGCGGTAACCAATTCCGACGAAGCCAACATTATGTCGTCGATGCTCGCCAAGCGTATGGGCGCGCGCAAAGTGCTCACACTTATCAGCAACCCCGCTTACGCCGATCTTGTACAGGGCAGTGATATCGATATCGCGATATCACCGCAGCTGGCCACCATTGGCACATTGTTAACACATGTGCGGCGTGGCGATATAGTGAATGTTCACTCACTAAGACGCGGTGCAGCAGAAGCTATCGAGGTTATCGCGCACGGCGACAGCAAAACCTCCAAAGTGGTAGGACGCGCTATCGAAGACATCGACCTGCCGGAAGGCGCCACCATCGGCGCGCTTGTGCGGGAAGTCAGCAGCGAAGATTATCGCGACAGTGGGATGCGCACGGATATATCCACCGTCGCTAGCGGTAAATCCATCAAATATCGTCAGGTGGTCATCGCTCACGACGATATTGTGATTGAATCTGGCGACCACGTAATAGTCTTTCTGGTGGACAAGCGTTACACCCGAGACATCGAACGCCTATTCCAAGTCGGCTTTACCTTCTTTTAACTATGCATTTCGCCATCATCGCCAAGGTACTCGGGATACTGCTGATGCTCTTCAGCCTCACCCTGATGCCACCGCTTTTGATCTCGCTGTGGTATGGCGATGGCACCTACGGCAGCTTTATTCTAGCCTTCGGGATTACCTTTACCACGGGTCTACTCGCCTGGATGCCAGTGCACAATATTCACGACGATCTCAGTACCCGCGACGGCTTTCTGATTACGGCCTTGTTCTGGACGGTGCTGGCGTTGTTTGGTTCGCTGCCGCTGATTCTGGCAGATGCCACCCAATTGAGTGTCACCGACGCGGTGTTCGAGTCACTCTCCGGGCTAACCACCACCGGCGCTACGGTGCTCACCGGGCTCGATCAACTACCCCGCTCGATATTGTTTTATCGCCAACAGCTGCAGTGGCTCGGGGGCATCGGAATTATCGTTATCGCGGTGGCCATTCTACCCATGCTCGGAGTGGGCGGAATGCAACTCTATCGCGCCGAGACACCGGGCCCGGTGAAAGACAGCAAACTTACGCCCCGCATTACCGAAACCGCCAAAGCGCTGTTTATGATTTATGTCAGCCTTACCGCTGCCTGCGCGGGCAGTTACTGGCTCGCCGGTATGCCGCCATTTGAAGCCATTGCACATTCATTTGCCACAGTTGCCATTGGCGGCTTCTCTACCCACGACGCCAGCATCGGCTACTACGACAGCGGCCCGATAATGCTGGTGTGCTCCCTGTTTATGGTGCTGGCGGGCATTAACTTCGCACTGCACTTCCTCGCCTGGCAAAGCCGCGGTATCAGCCATTACGTGCGCGACCCGGAATTTCGATTTTACCTTTCTATGCTCGCTGTGGGGCTAGTCATAACCGTAGGCTATCTCGCCAGCAGCGGGATCTACGATATACAAACCAGTGTGCTCTACGGCATTTTCGAGCTTATTTCAATTCTCACCACCACCGGGTTTGGCGTTGCTGATTTCAGTATTTGGCCCACTTTTTTGCCATACCTTATTTTTATGTTTGCCTTCATGGGCGGGTGCGCCGGCTCCACCGGCGGCGGTATAAAAATGATTCGCGTACTGTTGATTATGAAACAGGGCTTGCGCGAAATTCATCGCCTGATTCATCCCAATGCAATGATTCCGATTAAACTCGGCCGCAACACCATTTCAGACCGCGTTGTGGAAGCGGTTTGGGGCTTTTTTGCGGTCTACGTTATCTGCTATCTGGTAATGGTGGTTGTTCTGCTGGCCATGGGTTTGGATTTCGTCACTGCGTTTACCGCCGTGGGTGCCTGCCTCAATAACCTCGGCCCGGGTCTCGGCGATGTTGCCGCTCACTACGGTAATATCAGCGATTCCGCCAAATGGGTGTTGTGCTTCGCAATGTTGTTGGGTCGCCTGGAGGTTTTCACACTACTGGTGTTGTTTACGCCGATGTTTTGGCGACGATAAGGCCTCTCAAGGTAAGTTAGCACTTACAAACGCAAGTTATCTGCCTGAGCAATATCACACCCCAAAGCGTTATAGTCTGCGCGAAGTTTCTCCGCATATCGATTTTGCTCCCGACGAGAGATGGGCGAACCATCTCGCACTAACACCAGGCGTTTGCGTGTAGCGGTGTGATCGATGCCGCGCGTGAGGCGGGTGTAGTCATCCTGGCCTTTGAGGCACAGGGAGGACTGCTGCTTCTCAAGGTTTGCACCGTCAGAGGTGATATTTTGCGTATCTTCGCGAGGCAGGGAACGATGTTTTATCTCGACAGCATCGGCGCCATTGGGTTCGCGCAGTTGCACGCGATCGGCTTCGACTTTGCTGGGCGCATTATCGCTAAAGTGCCATTTACCGTTGGCGTCGCGCCAACGGTAAATTTCACTTGATGCTATCGAGGGGAAGGAGAGTGAGATTAACAAAAGTACAACTGAACGCTTCATGTCCCTGGGATTGTCCTTAAAGCTACCTAAATGATTCCGTTTTCCTTGGGTGAAAATTATACCTCTGACAAATTACGCATTCATTAAGGCAAACCCCTGATTTTTAGACGCGTGGTTCCTCAGCTGTAAGTATTGCTGGCGAAAAATCTGTGTTTTTAGGCTTGGTAAAAACGTGGCAAACCGGGCGGTTGACGCCTAAATCGCTTGTATTCCCACTGATATTGCGCTGGCGCCAGCGCCACCGATTGCTCGACACCCAGATTCAACGCTCGCAGGCTTTTCGCAACATCGTCACTGTAAATATCGGAGGGAGGCTCCCAAAAATGCATGCTGAACCCGCCGGGCACGCGTATTGCTGAACAGAATATCACCAGTGCACCGGTTTTCTGCAGCAAGCGGTGCACCAGTGTCATAGTCATTGCGGGGTGGCCATAAAATTCGGCGAATTCGCCGCCGCTGTCTTCGGGGTTTTGATCGGGCAAAATTCCCACGGTACCACCCTTTTTTAAAATGCGAATCAAGCCTGCCACACCGCGTATATCGGTGGGCAATTGCTCGGCACCGAGACGCGAGCGCGCGGCAATCATAAAGGGTTCGATGTGCTTTTGTTTCGGGGGTTGATACAGAAACGCCATGGGGCCATAGCCAGACACAAAGCTACCGAGCACTTCCCAGTTGCCCACATGGGGCCCTAATAAAATAAGCCCGCGGGATTTATCGCGGTTGAGCACCAGGTCCTCACCCTGTTTCGACACTATGCGTCTGAACATCCAGTCGGTAGAGTGCTGCCACACAATATTAATCTCGAACGCCAGCTTGGCAGATTCCAAAACACTTTGGTGGGCCAGCAAACGTCGTTCAGGTTCAGATAAATCCGGAAAGCAGGCATCGATATTGCGGCGCGTGGTTTTTACTTCGCGCGGTTGCACCAACCAGGCAATTTTGCCCAGTAGCACACCAAGATTGCGCCCCCACGACAAAGGCAGGCTGCCAATGCCCCGAAGAAGCATAACGATCAAGTTACCAAGAAGATTTTGCACGTATACTGCGTCGCGTCTGGCGCGGTTCCTTTTGTTGTTAGTAAGCGCTTACTTTTATGTGGGGCTGCGCGATGGTGGATTATCCTCCATATCGGTATAATTGCCGACCCTTAAAATAAGAGTTCGATAACTTTCTTTCCCGACCATTAGCGATCTACAGAGAGAATCACTGTGTCTACACCCGATGTGTCAACTTTTCAGGGCCTCATCCTCGCCCTGCAACAGTACTGGGCCGAACAAGGCTGTGTTGTGCTTCAACCCCTCGATATGGAAGTGGGCGCCGGCACCTTCCACCCTGCAACTTTTCTGCGCGCCATTGGGCCGGAAACCTGGAACAGCGCCTATGTGCAGCCCTCGCGTCGCCCCACCGATGGCCGCTACGGCGAAAACCCCAACCGTTTGCAACATTATTATCAGTTTCAGGTTGTGCTGAAACCCTCGCCGAACAACATCCAGGAATTGTATCTCGGATCGCTGCAACATTTGGGTATCGACCCGAAAATACACGATATTCGTTTTGTGGAAGACAACTGGGAATCGCCAACGCTGGGCGCCTGGGGGCTGGGTTGGGAAGTCTGGCTGAACGGTATGGAAGTCACCCAGTTTACCTACTTCCAGCAGGTGGGTGGTCTGGAATGTTATCCGGTTACCGGCGAGATCACCTACGGCATCGAGCGCATCGCAATGTACCTGCAAAACGCCAATTCCATATACGATCTGGTGTGGACCATCAGCCCCGATGGCACGCCAGTGACCTATGGCGATGTGTTCCACCAAAACGAAGTGGAAATGAGCCACTACAACTTTAAACATGCCAATGTGGAATTTCTGTTCCACACCTTTGATGTGTGTGAAAGTGAATCCAACAAGTTGATTGAAGCCGGGCTTCCGCTACCCGCCTATGAAATGGTGATGAAAGCCTCGCATGCATTTAATTTGCTGGATGCCCGCCAAGCCATTTCGGTCACCGAGCGACAGCGTTTTATTTTGCGGGTACGCACCCTCGCCCGCAATGTCGCCCAAGCCTATTTTGATGCCCGTCTGAAATTGGGCTTCCCACTTGCACCTGAGCATTTGCGCGATGAAGTACTAGCCAAATCCAATGACGAGGGGGACAAATAGCATGCAATTTTTAGTAGAACTGGGTACCGAAGAGTTACCACCCACCGCCTTAAAAACACTCTCTGCTGCGTTTAGCCAGGGTATTGAAGACGGGCTCAAAGCGAAAAAGCTGGGTTTTGAAAGCCTGCAAGCCTATGCCACGCCACGTCGCCTTGCGGTTTTGCTGAGTGGCCTGGCTGACAAAACCCCCACGGAAGCCGTGAAAGTTTTCGGTCCCCCCGCAAAAATTGCGTTTGACGGTGACGGCAAGCCCACTAAAGCCGCTGAAGCTTTTGCCTCTAAAAACGGTATCTCAGTTAGTGAGCTTCAAACCGAAAACGACGGTAAGGTTGATAAATTAGTCTTCAGTAAAACCGCTGGCGGTGAAGCGGCAGCAGACCTGCTCGGCGATATCGTGAGTCAGTCGCTGGCCAATCTACCCATCGCCAAGCGTATGCGCTGGGGAGCAAGCCGTACCGAATTCGTGCGCCCGGTGCATTGGCTGGTAATGATGATTAACGACCAGGTTTTACCCGGCGAAATTCTCGGTCTGCAAAGCAGCAACACCACGCGCGGCCATCGCTTCCATTTCAACCAGGAAATTACCCTGCACAAAGCCAGTGATTACGCCACCTTACTGGGTGATACCGGTAAAGTCGTCGCCGATTTCAGCGCTCGCCAGGCGATGATTGTAGAACAGGTTCAGGCCGAAGCCAAAAAACTCGGCGGAGAAGCCGTGATCGACGCCGATCTACTGGATGAAGTTACCGCACTGGTGGAATTTCCCGTGGCCCTGGCCGGCAATTTTGAAAAGGAATTTCTCGATGTGCCTGCAGAAGCCCTAATTTCGTCCATGAAAGAACACCAAAAGTACTTCCATGTGGTCGATAAAAACGGGGCATTGCTACCGCACTTTATTACAGTTTCCAACATCGTGTCTGAAGACCCGGCGCAAGTGATAGACGGTAACGAGCGTGTGATTCGTCCCCGCCTTTCCGATGCCAAGTTCTTTTTCGAAACCGACAAGCAAACCACGCTCGAAGCACAGCGGGAACGTCTCAAAACCATTGTGTTTCAGGCAAAATTGGGCACCATTTTCGACAAGACAGAGCGTATCGAAAAGCTCGGCCTGCTGATCGCGAATAAAATTGGTGGTGACACCGCCAAGGTAAGTCGCGCCTCGCAACTGTGTAAATCTGACCTGGTAAGCAGCATGGTGTACGAATTCACCGATCTCCAGGGCATTGCAGGTATGCATTACGCCAACAACGATGGCGAAGACGCTGAAGTGGCGCAGGCCATGATCGAGCAGTACATGCCCAAGTTTGCAGGCGACGACTTACCCGCTAGCACCACCGGTCTTATCGTGGCTCTGGCCGACCGTCTCGATACCATTACTGGCATTTTCGGAATCGGGCAAAAGCCGACCGGCTCAAAAGACCCTTTCGCTCTGCGACGTGCCTCTGTGGGCGCACTGCGTATTATGGTGGAAAAACAACTGGATCTCGATTTACAGGAATTGGTGCAAGCCGGTGCAGGAAATTTTGAATCACTCAGCAACAAAGATGTGGTTGCCGATGTACTGGCTTATATGCTCGAACGTTTCCGGGCCAGGTATGAAGAGGCCAATATTCCCGCCGAAGTGTTCCAGGCCGTCAGTGCCAAGGGGCTTACCAATCCATTGGACATAAACAACCGCGTTTACGCCGTAGCTGAATTCACTAAACTACCCGAAGCGCAGGCACTGGCATCGGCCAACAAGCGCGTATCCAATATTCTCGCCAAGCTCGACGAACCCCCTGCTTCAAAAGTGAACAGCAAACTGTTGCAGGAACCGGCGGAAAAACAGCTGGCCACTAAACTCGGCGATCTTTCCAAACAAGCGACACCCCTGTTGAGCGCGGGCAACTACACCGACGCATTAAAGATACTCGCTGGGCTGCGCGAAGTCGTTGATACCTTCTTTGACGACGTGATGGTTATGACCGACGACGAAAAAGTCAGGAATAATCGCCTTGCCTTGCTGCAACAATTGCGACAATTGTTTCTCGAAGTGGCCGATATCTCCCTCTTGGCCGTGAAATAAGAGCAAGCCCGCCACGCGGGCTTGGTAGTCCTAATTTATCAGCCTCGCTGAACCAATAAAGGAATTGGGGTTTGCTTTACGTTCGTTCCGGACTATTCACCGTGCTGTATTTTCTAACCGGTATTTTTTACGGCTCCATGTCGGTGCTGTTATTACCGGTAGCCATTCGTGTGCGGCACAAGATTATTATCAGCTGGACACGTCTCGCAATTATCCTGGTGCGTGTTATCTGCGGGATTCGTTATGAAGTTATCGGGCGCGAATATTTGGATAAATCACGTTGGCCTGTCATTGTATTATCAAAACACCAAAGTACCTGGGAAACACTGTTCCTACAGGGGCTGTTCTGGCCCGCATCTACCGTTTTAAAAAAAGAACTCCTGAAAATTCCTTTTTTTGGCTGGGGCCTGCGAGCTCTGGTGCCCATCGCCATTGACCGCGACAATCCCCGCGAAGCCCTGCGCGATGTGAAGGAAAAAGGCCTGAATCGCTTAAAACACAACTACAACGTGTTACTTTTTCCAGAGGGCACACGCATACCAGTTGGGAAAAAAGGCAAATACGCCCGCAGCGGCGCCGACATCGCCATCGCCTCCGGTGTCAACATCATTCCTATCGCTCACAACGCGGGCAAACTCTGGCCCACGAGCGAGTTCGTAAAACGTCCGGGTACTGTTACTATCGTCGTTGGCGAACCCATCTCGCCCGAAGGTAAGAGTAGTAAGGAAATTATTCAACAGGTGGAAGACTGGATTGAATCCACGGTTGCCACCCTGTAAACGTTGAGGGACTTTTAAAATGGCATCGCTCAGAGAGCTCACCTGGCGCGGCTTCGCGATTCGCTTTGTTTTCGCATTACTGCTTGTCGTACTGAGCTACAACCCTACCGGCTACTCTTTCTCACACTGGTTGCTGAATGTATTTCCCCACATCACGCCTCTGTTGGCATTAAGCTGCATCGTACTCACTATCGGCTGGGCCATATACGTACGTGCCACCTATCGATCCCTCGGCCCTATAGGCACTACCCTCGCAGCGTTGTTATTCGTGTGTTTTGTATGGTTGCTGGTGGATTGGGGGGTTTTGTCGTTGAATAATGTTTCGGTGACGACCTGGGTGGTGGAGTTGGTTTTTGTTTTGGTTTTAAGTGTGGGAATTAGTTGGAGTTTTATTCGAAGGAGATTGTCGGGGCAGATGGATGTAGATCATGTCGACGGATGAATTTTGGAATTGAGTTTTTCTTTTAGCTTCTTTGTCGATTTTATTGGAGCGCTTCCCAGGGGGTAACTATTACAGAGTGCATCCATGCACTTTGTCCTTCGGATCGATCAAAACTGGAACATCGGCCCGGTTGTCCTGCATTTTTGTCTTTTGCTTGTGCAAAAGAAACCTAACGAAAAGGCACCTCCTGCGCATGGATGAGCTGGAGGTGCCTTTTGATTCGTTTTCTCTGGCCAAGCAAAGAAAACGAATGCCCGCCCGGCTAAGGCATGCGAGAAACTATAAATCTAAGCTTGTAACAAATCTGGAGACAATCTAACCCACATGTAACACCCAGCTGGGAACGCGCTACGCAACCCAACCCTACGCTACAGCCAAACAAAAACCACAAATTTCAAAGCCAAAAAAAGCCTATTTACATATTCCAATATAGGAATATATACTACCACCCCATGCCAATCACAAAATCCACCCACGACGTTTTCAGCGCCATCGGCGAACCCAAACGCCGCGCGCTTATCGAAAAACTCGTCATCAAAGAAATGAGTGTATCGGAACTCGTCACCCTGTTGGATTGGCCGCAACCCATGGTAAGCAAGCACTTAAACGTGCTGAAACAAGTTCACCTGGTGAGCGAAAGAAAACAAGGGAAATCGCGGATTTACCGCATAGAACCGCAGCAATTAAAACCGATACAAACTTGGATACATCAATTTGAAAAATACTGGGGTGGTGCGTTGGATCAGTTGGATAGCTACCTCACCGACTTGCAAAATCAAGGAGACGCGAAGGAATGAGCCAGACCAAAATTGAACCTTCAATCATCACCCGTGAATTTAAAGCGCCACGCCAGCTGCTGTTCGACGCTTGGACCCAAACGGAACACCTCAACAAATGGATGTTTCCCATGCCGGGTTGTAGCTGTGAGTATGTCCAAGCCGATATTCGCGCCGGGGGTTCGTCACTGCATCGCATTACTATGCCTAACGGACACCAAATGTGGTTGTACACCGATTTCGAAGAAGTCACATCGCCGGAAAAATTGGTGTTCTTACAATATATCTCCAACGAAAATGGCGATAAATTGCCTAGCCCTCATATGCCCAATTGGCCGCGAGATATGTTAGCAACATTGCTGTTTGAAGAAATCGACTCGCAGACTACAAAACTTACTTTTTTATGGGAACCGCGCAATCCCACACCAGAAGAGCTGGCGGCATTCGAAGCTACCCGTGCCGACCACAGCAAAGGCTGGGGCGCAGGTATGGATCAGCTGGAAATCTATCTCAGCAGTCTTTAATGAAAAAATTTTGTGTATTCTTCCAAACAATCCGGGTTGGCAATGGCCTCCCGGTTGTTGATTGATTTCCCATTAATTAACTTGCTCACCGCCAATTCAATCTTCTTGCCAGAGCGCGTATAGGGAATATCGTGCACGGCGAATATATACTTAGGAACGTGTCGCGGTGTGGTGTTACTTTTTATTCGTGTTTTAATTTCAGCGATTCTCGTTTCATCCAATTTTTGATCTGGGACTAGCTTCACAAACAATACAACATCCACATCACCTTCAATCTGCTTACCGACACACACCGAATCTTCAATGTAATCCAAGGCTTCGGTTTGGCGATAGATTTCAGAGGTACCAATGCGAACACCACCAGGATTGAGCGTCGCGTCACTTCGACCGTAAAATATCGCACCACCCCGCTCTGTGATTTCAATAAAATCACCGTGGGTCCACACCCCGCTGCGTTCATTAAAATACGCATCATTTAACTTTTCGTTAAAAGGGTCATTTAAGAAATATATGGGCCGCGATGGAAAACTCTGGCGACAAATCAACTCTCCCTGCTCTGCAACAACACTTTTACCACGCTCGTTTATGCATACCACATCCATTCCCAAACCAGCGCACTGCAATTCACCGCGATAGACTGGTAGAATTGGGTTGCCGAGAAAAAAACAGCCAATAATGTCGGTACCACCTGAAATACTCGCCAGCAACAGATCAGCTTTAATATTGTTGTACACAAAATCATATTGTTCCGGCAGTAAGGGCGAGCCCGTGCACAATACCGTTTCGAGCGGTTCAAAATCTATTTGAGTTAAATCCGTATCACTGTCTTGCAGAGCTTTCAGATATTTGGGAGAGGTCCCAAGTATATTGATATTTTCACGTTTTATCAGACCTAGAAAATGGCTAAAACTCGGATATGCTGGTGAGCCTTCATAGAGCGTGGTTGTGCCACCAAAATATAACGAGCTAACCAACCAATTCCACATCATCCATCCGCAGGTTGTAAAAAAGAAAATATTTTTTGTAGCGTTGTGGTCGCTGTGTAAGCCCAGCTCTTTAATATGTTGCAGTAATACACCGCCAGTGGCATGCACTATACATTTTGGTTTTCCTGTGGTTCCAGAGGAATACATAATATAGAGGGGCGCAGAAAAATCGCGCGGTATAAATTCAATTTCGGGAGGATTAGCTCTGGGTTGCCAAAACTCTGAATTATCAATATGGCCAATATCGGGTTGTTTATGGTACCGATCGACGATTAACACTTTTTCAACGCTGGGGAGCTGTTCAACAATAGCTGCGACTTTATCAAGAATATCGTAGTACTTGCCGTTGTACTGATACCCTGCACAAGTAACCAACACTTTTGGCTTGGATTGCCCGAAACGATCTACGACACCATCCACCCCAAAGTCTGCACTGGTTGAGGTGAATATACCTCCCCTGGCTGTTGTCGCTAGCATTGCAATAACGGTTTCAGCAATGTTCGGCATGTAACAGGCGAGCACATCATCGACTTTAAAATTTTCACCGAGTTGCACAACGGCGCCCGCGACCTGTTCACGTAATTGGGCATAGGTGTAATGACAATTATTGCCGTTTTCCAGCAGCGATTTGATCGCAACCTGATTGGCCGCGCCGTTAGCCAATAGGTTTTCCGCAAAATTTAACTTGGCGTTGGGAAACCATCCGTACTCTTTAAAGCCGAGATCGGTCACTGCCGGCTCGAGCGAGCCGTGAATTTTAATCGGAAAAAATTCAAGGAGAGTTTTCCAAAATTCAGCAGGCTGGGAAATGGAAAATTGATGTAAGCCTGCGTAATCGCCAATAGCAATTGAATACTTGCTTGCAACACAGTGCATAAACTGCTGCATCGCCGTGTTTGCCGAACGCTCGGGGCTGGGTTGCCATAACATGATAAAGCTCCTGTGTGAGAACTTTACAACGAGGCTTTATTCTATCCCAAACGATGCTGCGGTACAGCATATTCAATGAGAATGGCGCATTATGTAATATGGCGCGAGTAGCGTGCCTATGACTGCGCCATATAAATGTGCGTCCACAATCACTGCCGCTTCCATTTGCTCATAGAGGTAATTCACATCGTAACCCGGAAGTTGCTCGCTTATTAGCTTGCCGATAACCACAGCGAGGACCATTACTGTGAGCCACCGGGGTTGGCGCTTATCACACCAAAATGCTAAAAAAAGCGCGAGCACCAAGCAGCCGTGCAACACGCCGGAAAGACCTGCGTAAAAGGCAAGTTCGGGGTTTAACACCAGAAAACCCACACTAATACCGACACCAATTAACACAGATGCCGTTACCCATTGCGTTAGGGTTAGTAATCGTCCGAATAAATGCAGGATCAGAAGCATGCCGGTTAGGTTCATTAGGGTATGAACCATTCCCAGATGAACCGTATGCCCAGTAATAACCCGCCAAATTTGACCGCTTATTATTGCATCGCGCTCATAGCGCAAAAAGGGGTTCAGCCAATCACCTAGCGCCCCAAGTATCAAAACCGTCCCTACCACAATAACAACGGGTAAGAGCTGCTTGATTGCGTAAGTTCGGGGCGTAGGAAATGACATAAAATTAACGTTGATATGCAATATGCCCTATCGAATAGGGTGGGAAAACCGAATATTTGTTCATTTTGCGTTTAGCATAAGTTCCCGTTGATTTTATCCCCACACCCCAATTAGGTGTGATAAACGGCATGGAAAACGACGGACCAAACTTCATTAAACTAAAAACCGGTCCAATATCGGGAACGCATTCAAAATCATAATAAATGCCTACGCCTGACGCCAGGGTGGTCATCCTTCCTGTTTCGGCATCCACTTTCACAACTCGACCGAAACTCAGGGCATCCCACAAAATCGATTTGCTAAGTTTCAGCATGTCCGTTTTACTCGAGGTGTTTAATGGGCTGGTCAAAAACTTGAGCTTGGTTGTTGTTATAACAACATCGCCTTGTTCGTCGGTTTTTGCAAAATACGCTGCATAATCAGAATCGAGATTATAGCGAAGTCCTTCGCTCAGCTTTTGGTCTTGCCACTCTAATATCACCAACTGATGCACACTTTGTCGATCTGGCGGTGTATCTTGATGTTTTATCCATCTCTTATATTGCTCCACCATTTTAGTGCCCGTTAAGCGATAATTTGGCCCGAGTAAAGCCCAAAATTGCCGCGTATTTTTCGGGTTAGGTTCGAGATCTACAGACAAAGCAATTGATTTATCAGGCAGTAGATTAACAGTTTCCTGTTTGAGATAGTCTTTGGTATCAAAAATACTCACTTGATTGCTGTAAGTTTCCAACAAAGCAATTGAGCGATTGTTATTGAAATAAATCACGTCTACATAGGTGGTTTTTTCAAGTCCACTGGGCTCCAACCACACCCGTTTTTTTTCTTTCAACGCGACTGGGTTTGTTGCATCAACTACGGTAAAACTCCGCTTACCTAAAATAATAATTTCGTCATCGCTACTGATTACTGCGTCTATCGGAGATGAATCAACAACCACTGAAATTTGTTTTAGTAATTGCGGCGCATTCGGTGCCGCGGCGTGAAAGGTGCGTATGTCCATAACGTAAGCGTTCGCTTCCTTGCTGTTATCTTCTGCCACCCGCTCAGCAATATTTACCGTAAAGAAATAAGCACTGTTTTGGGATACCAAGGTAAACAAGGGACGTTCCGCATCGGATTCCAGTGTAATCCACTCTTCTTCTACACCGCCATTTTCATTGGGATTGGTACGAATTAAATGGCGCTTTTTGCCGTCTGTATCGGTAGCGACGATATAGTGGCTACTGTTAAATTTGATTGCGGCTGTACCCTGAGCATGGCTGACTGAAATTGTTTGCTCGTGCAAGGGCGCCATACCTGTGGGTAAACGCAGCAATGGCTGGCCCTTGTAAAAATAGCTAATTTTTTGGGTATGGCCATTGACCGACAGTTCACTGACACCGAGATTTTTACCGTTGAGCATAACCCACTCGCCAGGTGAGTAACGACCATCGCTAAACGCCGTAGGAATATCGCCACCCACAGTTAAAGGTAAACCACCAAGATCGGTAAGAGACAGTATCTTGGGTTGGCCACTATTTAAAGGGATTTCTGTAGTGATGCGGGGTGTAGGTTTCACTTGGGGGCTTTCACAGCTAAAAAGCAGAAAAGAACAGGCTACTCCAATAGCCAGATGTTTCCATAAAGTCATTGCTAAAATATTACCTTTTTTTGGGTTTTTTTTGTAGCGGTGTACTTACACCGCCGCTTAGATTATTTGTTAGTGAGCACGCAGCCTTCAGAATCCTTAAATTCACCAACAACAATTAGCACAAAGTCTATTAAAGCCCAGATACCTAAACCGCCTAAAGTCAAAATTTGTAGAATTCCCGTGAGCCATTTGCCAACATAAAACCTGTGAATGCCAAAACAGCCCAGGAAAAAAGCCAATAAGGCGGCGACTATCAAACTTTTGCTACTGCGGGTGTAGGTTGCTGTTTCATTCATAAAGATTCCCTCTTTTGGTGATTCATAAGGCATTTCAATTAAGTTGCCAAGAAAAAAAATTTCTCGCAACAGTTATCAAACCCATTTTTTTAAGCGAAAAATAACAGCAAGAACCACCATTATTGTCACACTCAAACCCGCAACGACCCAGAAAGCATGGGTGTTTTCTATTCCGGGCATACCGCCAACATTAATACCCATTAAACCCGTAAAAAACCCCAATGGTAGGAATATAGCGGCTACAATGGTAAGCAAATAGGTTCTCTGATTCATAGCTTCGGAAATACTACTCATAAGTTCTTCCTGAACCACAGTCGCGCGTTCTCGTACAGCGTCTATGTCTTCAATATGACGAATCAAGCGGTCATTGATGTCTCGTATCGATAATGCCGCGTTTTCATCCATCCATGGCATTCGCTCATGAGCTAGGCGATTCAGGGCTTCACGTTGTGGCGCTAAATAACGTCTGAGCGTTACCGCCTGTTTTCGGAGTAAGGCCAAGCGTTGCCTCATTCCATCGATTGCGTTACTTAACACATTCTCTTCAATTTCCAGCATACTATCTTCGAGTTGTTCAACGATATCGCTCATGCGAATAACCAGGCGATCATTGAGCATAGTGATAAAACTGGATACGCTGGTAGGCCCTA
The DNA here is from genome assembly GCA_007827375.1 of Alteromonadaceae bacterium 2753L.S.0a.02. Lineage (NCBI taxonomy): Bacteria > Pseudomonadati > Pseudomonadota > Gammaproteobacteria > Alteromonadales > Alteromonadaceae > Alteromonadaceae bacterium 2753L.S.0a.02. Next base: position 1,205,126 of record VISH01000001.1, on the reverse strand, counting down.
TATTTTCTGTCAGGCAGTCAAGTACGTCTTGTGTTGAGAGAAGGCGTCGACGGAACGTGGATATTATGCGTTTACCGTCGGTCCATATTCGAATGGACACCATATCTTCCGGGTCTTGACCGGGATTGGTGTTAACACCCCGCAATGACATTAATAATTTTTCACCACGGGAAATAATACGCGGTCGGGTTTCCTCTGAGAGCAAGCCTTCGTAGGCAATAACACTCAAACCTGAATGATTTTCCAACCAAAATCGAACTTCGGGGTCTTCAAAATTAAAGTGTAGCCAGAGTAAACCCTGGTTTGCTTGCCATGCGTTGGCTTCGTCCCAGCTCAGCGCTTGGGCACCCCCCTCGCCATCCAATAACAGTGCGTGTGCAAGGCCGCTGATCGAACTCATAACGAATCACCCACATTCCCTTTAGCATGTTTCATTTTATGGCTCCCAGATTTAAGAACTCAATAAACCCCACAATAACGACTTAGGTTAGACCCAATCGGAAGACAACAATAGCGATTATTCCAAAACTTTGTGGCCCGGGCATCTGAATATCGTATTCTTTATTGATTTCCTTTAATATCAAAGACTTACTAAAAGATACCAAGGCAAATTTGACTAACTAGCAACCCTGTATCGTGACCTTTGACCTTAAATTGGCGTGATAATTTATTGAAACTTATTGGCGATTGCGAAAGGATTAATTACTTCGGTATTTTTGCAATGATTATTAATGCACAAGGGTTGCGGTTAATCTGGAAATAATGCGCGTACGATATCGGCGACACCTACGCGGGATACGCCTTACTCGCTTCAAAGCGCTCGACAGCCTGAACAACCTGATTTTCTGGTAATGGCTTGAAATAGTAAAAGCCTTGGAAGATATCGCATCCCAGGTTAACCAAATGCTCTACTTCCGACAAACTCTCTACCCCCTCCGCAATAAGATCGAGTTCCAAACGATTCGCGATGGCTATGATAGTTTCAATAATGAGAAAATTGCAGCTGTCGTTGTGTATTTCTTTCACAAAAGACCGATCTATTTTGATCGAATCCAAACTAAAGTTTTTGAGGTATTGTAGTGACGAGTAACCAGTACCAAAATCGTCCATGCTGATTTTAACACCGAATTTATTAAGCTGTTGGACGGCCTCTAAGGTATCATCTGTTTTTTCAAGTAAGGTACCTTCGGTTATCTCAATTTCAAGTAGGTTTGGCGGATATTCCTCTTCGACCAATATGGTTTTAATATCGTTAAAAATATCTTGCTTAAAATGGTCGGCCGAAATATTTATTGCTAGTGTATATTGCTTATTAACGAAATTCTCATGCTCAATTCGCCATCTTTTCATTGTATGTATGGCGTTTTTGAGTACCCATTTTGTGAGATCCACTATTACGCCAAAATCTTCAGCAACCGGAATAAATTCTGCTGGTGAGACAGGACCAAGCTCTGGACTATTCCAGCGCAGAAGTGCCTCGAACCCCACGACTTGATGTCTTGTATACGAAATCTTCGGTTGGTAATGAAGAAAAAGCTCATTGTTTTCGAGTGCAGCTAAAAGTCCATTTTCAATGAGTTTGGTACGCTCGTATTCCTGAAACATTTCTTTACTAAAGAAACGAAAGGTGTCTTTTCCTGCCCGCTTTGCTGCGTACATGGCCATATCTGCAGATTTATACAAATCTTCAGCATTGTTCGCATCATGCGGATAAAGAGCAATGCCCAAGCTCGATGATATTGCGACGATTCTGTCTTTTAATGAGAATTCTCGCCTTAGTGATCGCAATATCCGATCGGCTATTCGTTGTATTAAATCCAGATTTTCGTATTCTTTAATTATAATTGTAAACTCGTCACCACCCATTCTTGATACGAGATCAAAATCTCTAACACAGGCTGTTAACCTCTTGGATACAACTTTTAAAAGTTCGTCTCCGTAGTCATGCCCTAAATTGTCGTTAACACTTTTAAACTTATCAAGGTCTATCGCCAACAGTGCGAATGGTTTCTTTGTTTGAGACGCCAGCAAAATATGCTCAGCGAGTGATTTATTAAAGCAAGCACGGTTCGCCAGAGACGTTAAAGAATCGGTGTAGGCAGAAATTATTAGCTGTCTCTCGGCAATTTTTTTTTGGCTTATATCTCTGATAATTAAGTTATTCAAACGAATATTATTTATTTCTTGCGGCCACACCGTAAGGTTTAATGTTAATTCATTGCCTCTTCGACTGTTAGCAAAATAATCTATGTGGTCCTTGCTATCCACAAGATTCGAAACATTACTTACCACCTGAGTGTTATTGCTGCTTCTTATACCCAGAAAACTAATATGCTTGTTGAGCAGTGTATTGCGGTCGTAATTAAATAGGGCTTCTGCTTTGTTATTGAAGTCAATGATTTTTCCTTCGTCATTGGTCTTAATATAAGCGTCGTTAACCGAGTTAATAAATTGCTGAAACAGGCTTTTGTCTGATATCACCATGAAGTACAAAAGATCTCTGTCTTTTTGCGATCTTGAAAAAGTGATAGACGCCGGAAAAACTTTGCCTTTAGGATTAATGGGTTGGAGATCTTCAAATAATAGAACTTCGTTTGAGTTGTCTGATGTATTTAAATGATCAATTATCTGGTTCAACTGTTGGTGACAATGATTATCGAATAACGTATAAATATCTTCAATAATCATTTCTGTCGATGTTTTACCAAACATCACTTCTGCGGCAGGGCTAAATAGTTCGATACACCCTATTCTATCAAACACAATCAGCGCGTCATTTGACGTTGTTACTATGTTATCCAACAGATTCTGTTTGTATTCAAATGCCTCTAGTAATTTTTTTCGTTCAGTGTAATCTTGTATGCCGATTATCACTGCATCAATATCTTCGTGCGTCGTAAAATTGAAGAATAAATTTAGGTGGCTAATCGGGGCCTGATTATGTAGTACTGTTAAATTGTTAAGGTCTACGCTTCGTTCCCGGATAACAGCAATTACATCGGCAAAGCAACGACAATCACTAAGATCGCTTTTGGAAAAGTCGATTATGTTATCTATTAATCGCCCGGTAAGTTTGGTGCCGAGAAGCTTATCAGCTCTGTTGTTTGTATTAAGAATGGTGCCGCTGAGGCTACACAGAATTGTGGGCGTAGGTAGATGGTCAATCGGTATACTGCTGGAATGTGGCATATTAAAGAAATTTTTTTATGGCCTCGATAACCATATCACCTTGAAACGGTTTTATTATCCAGCCTTTAACACCAAGACTACGACCCCGCTCTTTTGATTCACGGCCAAATTCCGTTGTTAGCATAATAAATTTAGTTTGACAGTCTGGCAGTTCATTCCTGACCTTTTCGATCATACTCAAACCGTCCAATACTGGCATATTAATGTCGACAATGGCCAGCGGAATATCTAAATTCTCTTTTAGGATATTAAACCCTTCCTGGCCATTGCACGCTATCACCGAGTCAATACTGTGCTGTTTGAGAAAAGACGATACCTCATTGACCATAACCGCTGAATCGTCTGCAATCAGGACGTTTGCCATCTTAAAACCCTTAGTAAATTTATGCGTATCCTAATCCCGTTGCCATAACCTGCTGGCAAGGCTGTTAAGTAGTTAAACTGACTCTTCATATCTATAAATTTTAGACTACAAATTTCAATTTGTATGACTAAATGGCTACTTTTCAACTACACTCAAGTGGATAGACCCCTATTCCTGGGTAGATAAGAAACATTCCATTGTTTTGTGGTGTTTTATTATTTTTATGTATATGGCCGAAACAATATCTCCACAACCGAATGTCGAGTTTTGAATATGCAAACCCTTAGTAAAACTGTTCACCCAAGTAGCTGCACCTCCATTGGGTGCAATATTTTGGTATACGATACAGATGAAGACGCACTGGCTCTTATCCGCTCGATCGCCGCGGAGGGAAACCTTGTTGTCCCTAAAAAAGGGATTTCGGACGTGTCAGAACTGCTATCTAGAGCAGAATTTTACCATCCGGATATCTGCGCCATTTTTTTGACGGAAGAGCTTGATGAAAATGGGCTGTCTGGATTTGATATCGCCATGCAAATTCATCAGTCGCGTACCAATGTGCCTATATTCATGCGACTGCTCCCTGGCAGGGGGATCAATGATCTGAATGTCGATCAGCGCCGTAGAATTGCCAGCTGCTATTCGACCAGTGAACCGGAAAAACTCAAGAACTATACCGATAAATTTCTCTATGGCTTTTATTTTCCCAATGCGCTCGTTGATATATTCGTAAAAACTGGGGCTACCGTACTTAGCGCTACCTTTAAAGGCTGCGAAATAAGAGAGTCAAAACCGTATTTGGTTTACGATCACCTTATAACCACCGAATATACAAGCTTGCTACCAGTACAGTTCACATTTGGTAATGGCATACTAACCTTCCACATTAAAGAGGAAGACGCAATAGCCTTAATTGCCAATGAGCACACAGCCTTAAGTTCTACTCAAACCACTAATGACTGTTTGAATCAACTTATCAGTGAAGTTATGAATCAATATTGGGGCAAAGTACGGTACGAGTGCGAATCCCAATACTCAAAAGAAGAGCAAAGGAATCCGGTTAGCATACCCATTGTTGTAAATCACAAACAAAACTACATTAACTTTGGAAATCACACACCTCAGTTATGTTTTCGTTATATTTTGCTCAGAGATTCCTCTCTACCCCAACCTATCATTGTAGAATTCAAGATGATGTTCAACTCTGTTTTGCGACCGTCCGACTTTCCAGAACGTAACGACTCCAAAAGCGAGATTGACGATTCTGATTATTTTGAACTGTTCTAGGGGTATTCCAATCGTTCTTAAAACTCATTGATAAAAGCCTTTTATTAGGCTTTTTTACTTAAACGACAAAGTATTTTGGTAATGTAAGTTTAAAACTGAATTGCAGCCTCAGCAGATCACCTTTTGGATCATAGATCTTTTCCAAACTATCGCTATCTATACCAATGTCGCCACCGGCATTTTCTAGAAATTGTTTAACTGCATCTAGCCCAACTCCTCGCCCGGATATATTACTGACGCTTGTTTTAGTCGTTGTACCGGAATTAAAAATACTTTGAGCGAGTTG